>SVSK01000080.1 GCA_015064345.1 Oscillospiraceae bacterium
GTCATGAAACACACCTCTTTTTGAAATTGGTTCGTAATTTTGTAGGGTACGGCGTCCTCGACTTCAGACTTTGTTCAGTATGGCAGGCATTGTACTTGGAACCAAACGGTATGTGTCATCCTGAGCGCAGTACAATGTACGGAGTCGAAGGATCTCAAAGCTTTCGCTCTTATCAGTGATTGTGACCGCAGTCGCTGTGGCAGGAGCTGCAGTTGTGAGAGCAGGGACGGCTGCCTGTGATAACGAACTGAAGCTCGGCAAAGATCTCATTTGAGAGCTCGTCAAATGCCTGCTTTGCATCAAGGTATGCTGTGTAAACAGGGTGGTTTGTAACAGCGTCGTAAAGCTCGTCAATGCGGTTCTTTACTGTTTCACGAAGCTCGTCGCTAACGTCGCTCTTGCCGTATGCATCAGCGAGAATATTCTGCTGTGCGTTGTATTCAGCGATAAGAGCGTTGAGTTCGTCGCAGTGCTCGTATTCGTCGATTGTTCTCTCAATGGCTGTGCATCTGTCATCAGCCTTTACAAGTGCACCAAGCTGTGCAATAAGCTCTTTCATTTCCTGTGTAAGAATCTCGTTCATTTTTGTATTTATCCTTTCGGTTGTTGTTATTTATGTTAAGTTGGATCAAATAATCTCGCCTTCAAAAGAGTAGGTTGATACGCTCTTTATCTTCAGATCCACAAACTGACCTATAACTGACCTATCAGCGGCAAAGTGAATGGGACGAACACCGTCTCCTCTGCCTGTGAGCATGTTCGGGTCGTTTTTGCTTACGTCTTCCGCAAGAACTCGCATGGTTCTGCAGAGGAATCGCTCGTTGCGTTCGTTTGATATCTTATCCTGCAGGGCAAGAAGTCGTGACATTCGCTCTGCTGACACTTCGTGGGGGATCTGACAGTCCATTTTTGCGGCGGGTGTGCCGTTTCTCGGGGAGTAGATGAAGGAGAAGACCATGTCGTAGCGGACTTTTTCCATAATATCCAACGTGCCGAGGAAGTCCTCCTCTGTCTCACCGGGGAATCCAACGATAATGTCGGAAGTTATAGAAACGTCCGGCACAGCGACCTTCAGCTTTGCAATCTTTTCGAGATATGCGGCTGTGTCATACTTGCGGTTCATTTCTTTCAGGATGCGATCGGAGCCCGACTGAATAGGCAGATGGAAGTGCTTGACGATCTTTTCTTCTGTCGCCATAGCCTCGATGAGCCTGTCGGATGCGTCTTTCGGGTGACTTGTCATAAAGCGTAAGCGAAAATCTCCGTCAAGTGCGCAAATTCGGTGCATAAGCTCAGCTATGTCCACGCCGTCGCCGCCGTTGTAGGAGTTCACGTTCTGACCGAGCAGGGTAATGTCTTTTGCACCACCGGCAATAAGCTGCTTTGCTTCTTCTATGATTGCTTCAGCAGAGCGGCTTCTCTCGCGTCCGCGAACATAGGGCACTATGCAGTATGAGCAGAAATTGTTGCATCCATACATGATGGACAGCCATGCCATGTGACCTGATTCACGGGAAATTGGCAGTCCCTCGTTTATCTTCCACTCGTCACTGAGGATAAAGCTTCGCTTCTCACCCCGAAGAGCTCCGAGAACAAGCCTGGGAACTTTGTAAGCCGCACCTGTGTCAAAGGTAAAGGATACGTAAGGGTAGCTTTTCTTCAGCTTGTCTGCACGAGCCTCCTGGGTTACCATGCATCCGCCAACTCCGATTATGAGCGCGGGATTTCTATCCTTGATGTGCTTGTACTGACCGATTATGGAGAGAGCCTTCTTCTCTGCATGCTCTCTTACGGCGCAGGTGTTGACCAGAATGAGATCCGCTTCCTCAGGGGTGAGTGTCTTTTCGTATCCCATTGCAACGCACATTCCACCAAGTCGCTCGCTGTCAGCCTCATTCTGCTGGCAACCGAATGTCTGGATGAAGTACTTGGGAGAGGCGCCGTTTTTTCTGTGAATATCGGCTACGGCGTCAGCAAAGCCCAGATGCTGTGCCACTTCCGAGTCGATTATTTTGGATTTTATATAGTTTTCAGCCATATTTTTCTCAATAATTATTTTTCTGTTTTTTCAAGCTTGTAGCCGGAGGATGTGAGCTGGAAAGTGTCGTTGTTCAGTCCGGGAGTTGTGATAACTCTGCCGTCTTCTGTCACAAATACTGCTTCAAACTCAATATCACCGCTTCTGTAAAGTTCGAGAGACTTCTCAACACCCATTACGAAAAATGCGGTTGAGAGAGCATCTGCAGAAGCACCGTTTGTTGTGTGTACCGCTACGCTGACGATACCGCTGTCTGCAGGATAACCTGTAGAGGAATCAATGATGCTGTGATATCTTACTCCGTCTGCCTCAAAGTAGTTTTCATGGCTTCCCGCAACTGATACAAAACCTGATGTGAGATACATGTAACCGATAACCTTGCCGTCAGACTGAGGATCGGGCAGACCTATCTTGTACGTTTCGTTCTTCGGCTTGTCTCCGTAAACGCTCACGGTATCTCCGATGGAGATAATGCCGTACTGCACGTCGGTGGTTTCGAGATAGTTAAGAATTTCCTGTGCAGCGTAGCCGCCTATGATACCGTCAAGGTCGATCTTTGCCATGCCGTCAAGCTTTGTTACGGTAGTTCCGCTGATTTTGAATTTGTCACTTCCGGAGTGCACCGTAGCATAGTTGATGTCGGAAGAAGAGGGAACAGGACCGCCACCCGCAACATTCCAAAGCTCTGTGAGTGTGCCGAGAGCATAGTCGTAAGCACCGTCTGTGATATTGGTAATGCGATCAGCCGCCTGAAGCACCGAGATGAGAGTGTCGTCCGCACCGAGCATCATGCTGATGTTAGAGTTAAGTGCATACACCTGACTTGCTTCGTTGCGGGATGAAAGAGTTCCCTCAAGCTTGGTAAGGATAGTTCCGCACACGTTTGCTACGCTTGAAAGATACTCGTCAGACAGCTTGCCATTCTTGCCGTCAACTGCAAGACGAATGGTGGCCTGCGTGCCCGCTACAGAGTACTTGAAATCTCTGTATTCGCCCCTCTTTCCGCATCCGACAAGCATAGTCATACAGGATGTCAGAACGGTTAAGAGTGCAAGAACGAGAGACAATTTGCGAACGAAAGAATGCTTCATATATCCTACCTCAAATTTTAATCTGTTGTGAAATTATTCGCACAAAAATTCATTATAATTATACATCAAACGACGTCATAAGTCAAGGGATATATAATATAGTGTAGGGAATTTGAATAAGAAAAAAATCCCATGCAGCGTGTGCACAGGATTGTGATTCAGTTGAGATAAGCGATCCACTCCGTTTTTAATTCTTCGTATGTTTTGCCAAAGTGTCCAAGGATATCATCTGATACACAAGCTGATATTACTGTTTCTATTCCGTAGGTATCCACAAGATAGAATACCATTGACGAAGCTTGAGTATATGTCAGATCTGCACCGATGAGACCGTCGGGATTACCGTTTATTTCTATCAGTGCGGCTCCTATGGTGTTTTCGTTTCCGTATTTTAAATCAACTCTTGATCCTGAATCTACCAGGAGACGGTAATCTAAAACCGTGCTGTCTCCCAGACTTCCCCCTGCATCTGCATAAGCCTGCGCGTATCTTTTTTGATACAGAGCGATCTTGTTACCCGCTTCGATGGCGTCATCATACTCACCGTCAAGTATATCTTGGTATGATTGAATATGGGCGCGGTCGAACATAGTATTGAACTCAAAAGCAGTGTTGAAATAGTCGCAAATTCCTTCGGATAGCCAGATGTTTTTGCCGGTTACTATCCCCATTGCGTGAACAGCTTCGTGGAGAGAGACCTGGATGTTGGATATATACATCCTTCTATCCTTGTATGTCGTATAGGAGATCAGTCCGTCACCGAGTATCATGTGGAAGTGAAAATCCTGCTCTGTATTTAGATATTTGTCGAGCCCGAATTCTTTGATCTTTTCTGTCATCTTAATCATGCCTTGGGTGTTCTTGTATATGTATTCGTGAAAATGAAATGGCTTGTAATCATAGTCATATCCTGTCTTAAAATCTTTGAAGTAGTAGTGAATATTATCAAAGGCTATATGATAAGGGTATTCTTG
>SVSK01000024.1 GCA_015064345.1 Oscillospiraceae bacterium
TCACACAAATAGCTATGCTGATTGTAATATGCGCCGCGCAGGGAGTGAAAATGGGTATTGAAGGCACTTTCGTTATGAAAGAGTTTTTGGTGCTTATGATGCTTTTGCTGGTAATGGCGAGCGTTGCTTCATCACTGACTCTCCCGTTTATTTTTAAATACGGCGTAGAAAAAGGACGCGGCGCATACTACGTGATGATAGGCGTGGTGTGTGCAGGCAGTATTATCGCAACTACCATCTTTAAGGAAGGTCTGCAAAATGAAATTCAACTGAACGCCGTTTTGCCTACTGCTTGTCTTGTAGGTATCGGAATATATGTGCTTTCTTGGTATCTATCCGTTGTGTTGTATAAAAAGAAAGAAATGTAATAAACTTAACCCTCGTTTCTTACGAAGCGAGGTTTTTTATACAAACAGTACGTTGAATATTAAATTCTCATCTATTTTACTACAGACTCTTTGTACGTCATTTTTTCTTGACAAGCACTGCATTTGTAGACACAAACGCAAATACGGCATACCCCTTTCGAGATATACCGTATTCTTGAAAAACTGTCCTTTAGGGTATGATCCTAAGGAAAGGTCTCTTTTTTGTTGTATTGAGTTTACCTGCTAATTTTGCACGTCATCCATTAATTTTGTCAATAGCAGACTTGTCGAATTCAATGCCTGCAGATTTTTCCGCATAGTATGCACTAAGCTTATCTTGAACAATAATCTTATTGGTCACAATTTCCCAGTATGTGAATTCTCCTTCGCCGGGATAGAACATGAGATGCCAGCCGTAGTCGGACTCTATTATGCCGTAGTCCCCAACCTGACGCGCCTCGTCAAACATCCAGTTCTCAAACTCATCAACCATCTGACCCTTAAGTACGTTTTCGATAAGGCCACCGACCGAAGCAGTAGAATCGTCGCTGTATTCCTTAGCAAGACGTTCGAATTCGTCCTCAGTAGCACCTGCTGCGATAAATTCATCAAGAACTTCTTTTGCCTTTTCATCTGTTGCGTAGTTGTCATTAGAGAAGAGAATGTGACGGATATTGCGGGACTTTTCCTCTTTTCGGTACGGTGTCGCCTCGAGCATATATACAGTGAATGTTGTTCCGTCACCACTCTCGATGAATGTATCCCCCACGTTTGCGCTCTTCACCCATTCTTTAATGTCAGGGGTCAAAGCGGAGATTGCAGTATATTTTCCGTAAACAGCCGCAAATAGCTCTTCTATTCTTTCGGCAAACTGTTCGGATGTTTCATCGTCGCGCTGTGCGTTTGCCTTTTCGATTTCCGCTCTGATAGCAGCAGCAAAATCGTCAACTTCGTTAATAGCCGCAAGCTTTTCGGCATAAGCCTTTGCGAGAGCTATCTTCTGTTCTTCGGTTTCTCCGTCGAAGTCACTCGCTAACACATTATACTTGTAAATATCAACATGGTCAATGTAGTCGGCGTTTTCTGCGTAGTAAGCATCGAGCTCTTCACGAGTAGCTTCCATACTGTCGATAACCTGTGCATAGTACTTGTTTGCAAGTTCGTTGATCTCAAAGCAGGCTCTTACATCAGACAGAGTGATAGCATTGTTTGTCCTGTCAAGAAGATAAGCATCGGCATCGTCATAGCCGTTTGTCTGTGCTTCATTTTCGATATTTGCAATAATTGCGTCGATGGATTCCTGATCTTCTGCAGTAAGCTCAATGCCTGCATCCTTTGCGCCCTGTGCGAATATAAGGAGCTCGACAATTTGAGATTTGGTTGTTTCTACGAAATAGTCGAACCATGTCGCTCTTTTATCAGTTATAACAGGACAGATCTGTTTCTTGAGAGAGCCCTTTGTATTAACGCCAAGGTAAGTGAGATAAGTAGAATATTTCTGCACATTATTGCTGTACAAGTAGGCCATCATTGCACCGTTCACCTTAAAGTCTTTGGTCTCGGTAACAATGCTTTGACGGAGAATATCACCTGCATTACCTTTGTTATCACTCTCTTCAGGAGTTTCTGTTTCCGGTGTATTTGTTTCCGGGATATCGGTTTCTGGAGCAACGGGGGCTTTATTGCAAGCAGTCAGTCCACACACGCATCCCATGATAAAAACAATTGAAAGAACAAAAGAAACGATTCTTTTCATAATATTCACCCTGCAGTTCTTTACTCTACCTCAACGATCTTGTTGTTGTCGTTACCGATGTAGGACAGTTCAAGCAGCTCTGTAAGTGCGATCGCATCGTCAATTCCAAGACCCTCGGGAGATCCCTTACCGTCTGCTACTGCGTTAATGAACTGCTCCAGCGGTGAAGGCTTTCCTTCCGGAAGATCGGGCTTGATGAACCAGTTTTTGATGCCGTCAAGCATGCTGCTCTTGAACTGAACATCCTCACCCTGTGCGATCATTGCGCCATCTGTGCCGATGATCTCAACGGTCTGGGGAGCAAATGTGGAGATAAAGCTTGTTTCCGCAACACCGATAGCGCCGCCCTCAAATTCGGCAACTGCAACAGCGTTTTCATCAACAGGCTTGCCGTAAGGAGCAGTGTAGATACCTGTAACTCTCTTCGGCTTGCCGAGAATGTAAGCGAGCAGATACATAGGATGGCAACCAAGGTCCATCATTGCTCCACCTGCCGCGTCGTCCTTGTTAAACCAATATTCGGGTAGCCAATTTCCGGACACGCCGTTGTGAGCATCACGAACACGGACGAATGTGATCTTACCGAATGCATTCTTTTCGATCATCTTCTTTGCAAACTGAATGCAAGGTCTGCCGCGCTGAGGATAGCTGATAACGAATGTAACGCCTGCTTCTTCAACCGCCTTCTTAACCTCGAGACATTCCGCAACTGTGGGGCAAAGTGCCTTTTCGGTAAAGATGTGCTTGCCTGCCTTAGCAGCCTTAATAAGTACGTCCTTGTGCATAGTGGTGGGAGCGTCGCAAACTACAGCGTCGATGTCATCTCTTGCGAGAAGCTCATCGAGATCCGCGAAGAAGGGGCAACCCATTTCCTTAGCCCAAGCCTCGCCTCTTTCCTTGTCGTCATCCCAAATTGCCGCAAGCTCTGCCTTCTCGTTACCCTTAACAAAGTACGCGTAACCGGGTGCGTGAACGTGCCATTTTGACAGCATTGCTATTCTTACCATGATAATATCCTCCGGATAAATAATTTCTGCATTAGCCCCTTTTGCCTTGGAGCACTGTTAAGTTAAGTATAGCAGTTTGTGCTCTTTCTGTCAATATTTACTTGCCATTTACTTTCCCGTTCCCATCGGCTTTCTGACGAAAAAAGAAAAAGGAGACACCCCGCTAGAGGCATCTCCTGAAATTATTGAATTAACCGTTGATCTTGTCAAGACCCTTCTGGTTGAAGACAACTCCATCAATCTTTCCTGCGTAGAAGTCATCAGCTGTCTTCTGAGCGATTGCTTTGTTTGCAGCAACTTCCCAGAATGTGAATTCACCTTCGCCGGGATAGTACATAAGGTGCCAACCGTAATCGGACTCAACCATACCGTAGTCGCCAACCTGACGGTCTTCAGCGAACATCCATGTTTCGAAGGATTCAACCATTTCACCCTTAACAACATTCTCGATAAGGCCGCCAACATCAGCAGTTGTATCGTAGCTGTATTCCTTTGCGAGACGCTCGAATTCAGCCTCTGTAGCACCTGCTGCAACAAACTCTGCAAGAACTTCCTGAGCCTTTGCATCATCAGCGTATACTTCATTGCTGAAGAGGATATGACGGATGTCACGGGACATCTTTTCGTTACGGAAAGGAGTCTTTACGAGCATATATACGGTGTATGTTGTCGCGCCTTCAACACCGTCAACGTATGTGTCACCTACCTGAGCGCTCTTTGCCCATTCCTTAAGCTCTGTGCCAAGGTCGGAAATAGGTGTATATTCGCTGCGTGCGGATTCAAAGAGACCTTCTTTTCTTTCAGCGAACTGCTCATCTGTTTCGCTTTCACGCTGCTCGTTTACCTTGTCGATCTCTGCTCTGATAGCATCTGCGAATGCGTCAACGCCTTCGATAGCAGCGAGTGTTTCAGCATAAGCCTTAGCAAGTGCGCTCTGCTCTGCAGCATTGTTGGTCAGTACACCATTTTCGTCATATTCTTCGAAGTCGCTGGCGAGAACATTGTACTTATATACATCAACAAAGTTGAAGGAATCTGCGAATTCTGCGTAGTAAGCTTCACGCTCTTCATCTGTAGGCTCAACGCTGTCGATAAGCTGTGTGTAGTACTTGCTAGCAAGAGTATTGAGCTCAAAGCAGTCTCTTACGTCAGAAAGCTTGATAGAATTACCTGTCATAGCGTAAAGGTAAGTCTTAACGTTGGGGTAACCGTATGTTTCAGCCTCTGCCTCAATATTCTCGATATAGTTGTCAAGAGAAGCCTGTTCATCAGCGGTAAGCTCTATGCCTGCTGCCTTAGCACCTTCAGCATATACGAGAAGTTCAGCAACCTGAGACTTGGTTGTTTCCATGAAATAGTCGAACCATGTAGCATCTGCATCAGCCATAAGGGGGCAAAGCTGCTCCTTGAGGGAAACAGTTGAATCAACGCCGAGCAGAGAAAGATAAGAAGAATAACTCTGCACGTTAGCGCTAAGCATGTAGGACATCATAGCACCGTTTACCTCAAAGTTTTCTGTTTCTACTACGGTTGTATTGCGGAGGATCATGCCGCTGATATCGTCACCGATATAGTTATAAACTGCAAGTCCGAGTACGAGTACGGCTGCAACGATTACACATACTGTAATGATAATGCCGTTTTTCTTCTGCTTGCGCGCTGCTTCACTTGCCTGTGTAGCGCTCATCTTATTATTTTTGCTCATTTTAGGAAAAGCTCCTTTCGGGATCATCTAATTTTTTATTTTATGCTTGACTGAGCATCAAATCATTAAATCTTATTATATCACAAACTTTTCGGGATTTCAATTACATTTTTTACTTTATAGGCAAAAACAATGCAATTTTCAGAAAAAAATCACATTTTTTCCTGTTTTTTCACTGCCGCACGGGGAGTTCAGAGTATTTTGTACCCGCAGGAATCGTATATTTCAGCCTTTGCACCGGCAATCTCCTCTGCAAGAGCGGCAAGACGAGCACACACGGGAGCCTCGGAGTGGTAATGTCCCACCTCGATCACAACAAGTCCGTCCTCGCTTGCGTCCTGTGCCATGTTATAGCCGGCGTCTCCTGTTATATACGCGTCACAGCCTTCGATAAGTGCGGGAATCACAAAGTCCTTTCCGTCGCCGCCGCAGAAGCCAACCTTCGTGACAACGCGAGTCATATCCCCCGTTACCCGCACGGCATCACATCCAAGCTTGTCCTTCACTAAAGCGGCAAGCTCGTCTGCTGTCATCGGAGCAATCTCGGCAACTCTGCCAAGTGTCGGCGCGTCATCGTCACCAAAGCATCCTGTAGGCTCAAAGCCAACTGTACGGCAAAGCTGATCGTTTACTCCATCCGCACCCGCATCAAGCCTTGTGTGAAGCGAGATAACAGACACACCGGCAATGGCTGCATCAAGGATCTTACGACCAGTCAGCACCTCGGGAGTTACTGATTTCGGTCCGCGGAACAGCATGGGGTGATGTGTGAGCACCGTATCAAATCCATTCGCCGCCGCGTATTTCACCACCTCAGCTGCAGCGTCCAAGGCAACGAGTACCTTTTTCACTTCCGCATCAGTGTCACGGGAGATCATAATCCCGTCGTTATCCCAAGAGCAGGACAACGTCTTCGGGTACAGCTCTGTTAGTCTGTTGTGAAGTTCCTTAACAGTCATTTATCTTACCTCCAATAACTCATCTATCTCTCGCACAAGATCCTCTTCAAACGTCGAATCAAGTCCGCCCATTCTTAGCCCTGCTATTCTTTTCTCAAGGCTGACCTTGTGTCGCATTGCATAGTCATCAAAGAGCTTTTCGCGTTTTTCGATGTTTTTCTCCCCAAGCAAAAGCTGCACCGGAGAAAACTCGCGCTTCTTGCCGTCGTATCGGGAGAGGATGCAGGTGTAGATCTTCCCTGCCGCACGGGAGAGTCGCTCGTCAAGTATCTCATATCCCGCCCCCGCCATGTATTCTCTCAGCTCATATGCACTTGACATAGGCTGGAGAATAAGGTTTATGCCATCTCTCCGCGTGTAATCCGAGCCACCGATTATCCGTGCAATAAGCTCACCGCCCATTCCGCAGATGATGATGTCAGTCACTCCGTCACGCTCAGGCTGAACACCGCTTAGCCCGTCAGCCAAAGCAAAACGCATTTTTTCCGTGACACCGTATTTCTCCGCGCTCTGACGTGCTCTCTCCAGGGGACCTTTGTTGATATCCGACGCCACGGCAAACTTTGCAATTCCGTTCTGTATCAGGTACACGGGCAGATAGGCATGATCCGTTCCGATATCCGCAACCACCGAATCCGCTCTTACCATTTTTGCCGCAGTGAGTAACCTTGGATCGAGCTTTATTTCGCTTTTTTCATTGTCCATATTATCCCACCAATCAAAAAGACGGATGTTTTCCGCCTTTTTATCCTTGATTATTTGTTTTTGGATTCAAAGTATGCGTTGAGCTTACCTACAAGCTCATCAGCATCAACTCCGTGAACGATGCAAGCCTCTTCAACATTCTCCATACGGGATACGGGGCAGCTGAAGCAATGCATTCCGCATTCAAGGAAGATGTCCGATGTATCGGGATCAAAGTCAATGATATCACCGATAATTGTTTCAAGTGTTACTTTCATTTTTATTTCTCCTGATTTTAGCTAACAATAGCTATTACTTCATCTTTTTCTCCTTTATCGAGGAGAAAAAGAAGCAAAAAGAGGAACTTTTTTTGAACGATTGAGAATTTCGAACTCTGCGGAGTTCGACAAAAGACGCTGTCTCTTGACTCTGCAAACTTTTGAAAAAGTTTGATCAAAACTTTCGTTTGTGAAATGGAGCTGAGCCTTAGTTAGCCTGTTCAATGTCAACCGCATCCGGCACTGTGATCTTCTTCACGTCCGCGCCAAGAGCCTGCATTTTCGCTACAATATTGTCATATCCGCGCTCAATGAGCTTTATTTCGGAAATTTCCGTTCTACCCTTTGCAGTCAGCGCCGCGATCATTACAGCAATACCGCCGCGAAGATCGGTTGCGATAACGGGAGCAGGTGTAAGAGGCGTGCCGCCCTCAATATATACGATTCGACCGTCCACCTTGATCTTTGCGCCCATTCTCTTCAGCTCTTCAACGTAACGGAAGCGGTTTTCAAATATGCTCTCGTTAACGTAGCTTGTTCCCTCTGCTGTGCAAAGGAGTGCAGACATCTGGGGATGCATATCTGTGGGGAATCCGGGATAAGGCAGTGTCTTAACGTTTGTCTTCTTAATATTTCCGCCTGCTGTAACGTGAACAGCATCGTCGAATTCTTCAATTATCGCACCCATTTCCTCAAGCTTTGCAGAGATAGACTCAAGGTGCTTGGGAATTACGTTGGTGATCTTAACAGAGCCGCGAGTTGCAACAGCCGCAACCATAAATGAACCTGCCTCGATCATATCGGGAATGATTGCGTAAGTACAGCCGTGAAGCTCCTTTACGCCCTTGATCTTGATAACGTCGGAGCCGGCGCCGGAAATTCTCGCTCCGCAGGTGTTGAGGAAGTTTGCACAGTCAACGATGTGAGGCTCTCTTGCCGCGTTTTCGATAACTGTAACTCCGTCAGCGGTAGCCGCCGCGATCATTATGTTAAGTGTGGCGCCAACACTGGACATATCAAAGAAGATGTTTGCGCCAACCGCACCCTCAGAGGTGATCTCAACATAGCCGCCCTCTGTGGTTGTCTTGCCGCCGAGAGCTTCAAAGCCCTTGATGTGCTGGTCAATAGGACGAACACCGAAATTGCATCCTCCGGGAAGTCCTACCTTAGCCTTGCCGAAACGTCCGAATTCTGCGCCGAGAAGATAGTATGAGCCACGGATCTTGCGAACGAGATCATAGTCGGAGATGCAAGGCTCAACATTTGTGCAGTCTACCTCATAGGTAGTTCTGTCAAGCATCTTTATCTTCGCGCCGATACCCTTCAGGATCTCGAAGGAGAAGGATATATCGGAAATAGCGGGAATGTTCTCAAGGATACACTTGCCCTTAACAAGCACACAGGCATATATAATAGGAAGCGCTGCATTTTTGGAGCCGGAAATTTCGACCTGACCAAAGAGCGGTGTGCCTCCGTTTATTACGATTTTTTCCATAAGTAATACCGAGCCTTTCTTAGTTCGGGATATTGGATTCGGGGACGATTTGGGATCGTTTCCCAAATTTGGTCACAACTATACATTATGAGCCTTATATATTATATCAGTTTACCGGTAAAAATGAAAGAGTCTTTTCAAGGATTTTCACATTTTTCATAAATAACGGCAATTTTACACACTATCTTTTACCAAACACATCAGTTTTTAGTATAAAGTGTACTATCTATCGCGTTATAAATGTATTCTCCCATAGAATCTGTAACAATTTTGAGGCACGGGATCAGACAAAATTCCTCATTATTCCCCAAAAAGTACAAGGAATAGCACCGCTCTATCGCCAAAATGGTCACAGTTTTATCCGTTTCTTTTGTAGAGACGATTTCTTTTTTTACATTAAACAGTATATTGAGTATATCCGAAAGTTGTGCCGAATATGAGTCGCCAAGTGAAATAAAGCACCATGTACCGCTTGCATCTGTCACCCGTCCGTCCTTCACAGTGCACAGAGCCGTATTATCGGTTATCTCGACACCGTCAATGGTTCGGGAACAGATAACATAGTAAACGCCGTCCTTCTCGAGGATATTGTCGGTCACGGTTACTACGCTGATTTTGCCTTCTGTGTCGGGTACGCGGCTTCCCTTATCAAGAAAGTCAGTTGCTATCTTTGATATTTCCCTGTACCTTGTCTCATTCAAGTGCCCCGACAGATACGTTCCATCCCAAATATCGGGAATATCGGTATGCTCGCCGCTAACATGATAGTCGAATGAGAAATTATCACCGAAGCTGAACATTTCGCCACGATCCGTAGTCATGATAACGCCGTACGGGATCTTGTAAGTGGACTTCACCTCTCCGTCTGCCAAAAGAGATGCCACCGTTGCGTGGTAATCCGCAGATTCATTAAGGTATACTGTACCCGTATCGATCTTTCCGGAGATAATGTCAGGATCTATCTCTATACCGCCTTCGTTAAGCACCCTGATGAGCGTCTCTATGGATTCATCAGGCAGATAATTCGTTTGTCTGTCAAGTGAAAGCAGGATGATCCCAAGCACGAGGCAGGACACGGTAAGCAGGCAAATGAGAACCGGAATTATTCGCTTATGCTCCATTTGTACCTCCTACCTTCATCTGTTTCGTGTAGCAGACGCTTTTGTTACAGCACGCCACTCTGCTCGTACAGAATCCGAGATATAGTCGCTTCTGTAAACAAGCCCCACGTTCTGAACCACCGTGCCGTCTTTCGCAAGGCGATCGAAGAACCACCACTCTCCAAACGACTCCGAACGGGTGCTGACGCTCTTCACCGTTACCGTAAACAGCCTTGCGTATGTCAGCTTGCCGTCCCTAAAGGTTACAGTCAGCGCGGGTTCAGTGCCGATTACGAGAATATTATCATAAAAGAACTCAAACGTCATGGACACTTCTCTACCGTCAGAGCTTATATCCACAAGATACAGATCCGCAGATCCACCGGCGCAGTGACTCTCGATTGCAGCTATCTTGTTCATGAGTCCGTACACTGCTGCAATATATTCCGAAAGTCCGATTCCGTCGGTATATCCGATAATATCCGTCACCGCAACGCCACCGTCATCTGCTGCGCGGTATTCGAACGCAGACTTTTCCAGGTAAAGTATGCCCGATCTGTCAGTGTAGCTGAGCTTGCCCGAGGGCTCTTCGTGACTGCTGAGAAGCTTATTTGGATTAAGTCCGAATACTCTCATCAGTTGGTATATTGATGACTGGCTGTTTTTTATGAGGAACGCAGTTCCGTCAGTCGTCAGTATGTTTCGCGTTGTGACTGTCTCAATAAAGACGGGCTCTGTGGGAGAATCCGTTACGTATTCACCGTCGGAGAAAATAAACTCTTTCATGGATGAGGTGTACGAGCGAATGTACTTGGTAAGATCCTCAGCCATGATACCCATAGAAGCATTCTCCACCCGATACACAAAAACATCCCCGCCAATGCTTCTGACAACTGCCTCTCCCGTTTTTGTACCGTCGCGGGACGGTATAATAAACATTTCGTAGACGTACGCCAAAGCGTAGTCGCGTATGCTTGTCCTGTCGGAGCTTGCGTCGGCAAACATACCTATTACCACGTCGGGCAGCTGAGAGTGATATCTTATATACATAGATTCATCAGCATCCGCGCAGGATAGCCAATACGCCTCACCCGATCTTTCAGCATTTGAATAGACCAGCGTCTCGGATATCAGCCCCGACACCTCGCCGTACAGGTCAGTCATTACTGCAGATGAGGCTGAGATACCGTATCTGTTTCCGCCGACCGTTATTCCGATAAACTCCGGCAGCAGTGCATCTGCAATCTCTGCTTTATTTGCCATAGAGTCATCCGACGTTAGCCTGTCCAGATCAAATGGGATGTCTTCCTGTGAGGTATTGCTGTTATACAGCATGATTAACGCAACCGTGAGAAAAGCAAGGACAGCAAAAAGAACCGCAGTGAGCCCAAAAAGGACTGCGTCACTTCTTCTCTGCTTTCCCGTGTTTTTCATAGGTCTTCTCCGATTACTGCTTTTCTGAATTTTCTTCTGTTTTAAGCTTACATTCTATGGGAAGCTCAAGGCGGACTGTAGTTCCCTCTCCCACCTTACTGCTTACCGTAATATTACCGCCGTGAGCGATAGCCAGCTCCTTTGCGATGGCAAGTCCGAGACCTGTGCCGCCCGCATCCTGTGTACGGGATTTCTCAACTCTGTAGAATCTCTCAAACAGATGCTCGATATCCTCCTCAGGGATACCGATACCGTTGTCGGAAACGTGTAGCACCAGCGTGCTCTGGGGAGTTGCGATAAGTCTGAGGTCGATCTTGCCGCCGTCCGGTGTGTATTTTATCGCATTGGACATAATATTGATGACAACCTGCTCGATCCTCTGTCTGTCGGCCGTGATCTCGGGTATAACCTCATCAGACTCAAAGTTCACTGTGTGTCCGTGTGCGTCAAGATCCGGCTTCATTACGTCACAAAGGCGGCGCACGGAGTTCTTGAAGTCAAAGGTCTCAATATTCCACTTTGTTCTCTTGTTGTCAAGTCGTGAGAGCACAAGAAGGTCTGACACGATTCTCGTCATACGGTCACTTTCGGACAGAACCATGTCAAGGAAGTAGTCTCTTGTTTCCGAATCCATCTCGGGATCCATCATCACAGTCTCCGTCGCGCCCTTAATGGATGTCAGCGGAGTGCGAAGCTCGTGGGAAACGTTTGCCACAAACTCGCGTCTGCTTTCGTCAAGCTCGTATCTGCCTGTTACGTCGTGGATAATGAAAACACAACCGGACGCGATATGTCTGCTTGTCTCAATGTATTTGATTACGGCAAAGCTTACATCATATACTCTCGAATCGCATATTCTGTCGCGGAAAATGAATCCGTCGCGGGATTTTTCCACAGGAACGTCAGGAGAAGAAAGAATTATGCTGTTTCCGAGCTTTGCAAGAGGCAGATCCAGCGCTTCAAAGCACTTCTCGATAGTGAGAGTGCCGTTTTCAAGCTCCTCACCGAAAAGCTCTGCCGCACTGCTGTTTGAGTGGAGAACATCCCCCTCGACCGTAAACGCAACTACCGCGTCGCGCATACAGGAGAGCACCGTATCAAGCTTTTCCTTTTCTCCCTCAACCTCGTCGATGGTATCACGAAGTCGCTCTCTCATGAAATTGAAGTTTTCCGCAAGAACACCGATCTCATCAGCAGAGCGCACCTCTATCTCACCCGAGAACTCACCCTGCGCCACAAGCTGTGTACCGTGGGTAAGGCTCTGCAGAGGAGAGGAAATGGACTTTGCAAGGAAGAATGAAAGAAGTACCGCGATCAGAATACCGATCAGCATCGCCTGAAGAATGATGGAGAATAGCATTGAGTTGAGCTGCCGCATCTCTTCAAGGGAGTCCTTGATGTAGATGATGCAGTCGTTCTTTCCGTCATCCGTCGCAGACATCCTTACAGCCCAGTCGGAATAGTTCATATTAGCCGCCGCAAGATTGTCGCCTGCGCCACTGATCGCTGAAAGCATATTCGGCGTTATCTCAAGCTCCGCGCCGAGAGTGGTATCAGAGCCTGCGATCATCTCGCCGTCCGTGTCAAGAATATAATAGTTCCTGTACTGGTCGATTCCTAGGATACTTCCGTATGCCGCCAGAACAGAGCGCATCTCATAAGCATAGTTATTGTTCTGTGCCGCAACCTGAAGGTCGTTCATCAAAAGACCGTCGGGCGCGAAGCAATCTGTCATCTGGCGAGTAAACTCTTCCGTATAGAATGAAGTTACGCCGTTCATAAGTATTGCTCCGACTGCACACATTACCGCAATAATGAATATCAGAAGTATCAGGACTATCTTAAAATACAGACTTTTTAGCATATCGGTCAGTCCGTTCCTGTCTATCGTAATTTAGTAGATCAATCTTTATCTTATCTTTTGCAGAGGAAGTATCCCACGCCGCGCTTCGTTAACAGATACTCGGGTCTTGCAGGATCATTCTCAATCTTTTTTCTCAGGCGGCTCACTGTAACGTCAACCGTGCGAATGTCGCCGTAGTAGTCGTCATATCCCCAGATCCTCTCAAGCAGATCCTCTCTTGAATATGCAACCCCCACGTTTTCCGCGAGGAACAGAATAAAGTCATAGTCCTTCTTTGAAAGCTCAATCGGCTCTCCGTTCTTTGTTACGGAATAGTGCTCACGGTCTATGACAAGCTCACCCACCGTAATAGACGTACCCGCAAATGCCGCGGCCGCAGACTTGGCAACCTCACCTGAAGAGCGGCGGATGTTTGCGCGTATTCTTGCCATGAGCTCCTTAAAGGAGAACGGCTTTGTCACATAGTCGTCCGCACCTGTTTCCAGTCCGAGAATACGGTCCTTTTCTTCTTCTCTTGCGGTTACGAAAATTATCGGCACCTGACTCTTGTATCTGATGTGCTCACACACCTCAAAGCCCGTCATCTTCGGCAGCATTATGTCAAGAAGAATCAGGTCATATCCGCCTGCAAGTGCCATATTAAGACCTGTTTCACCGTCGTAAGCCACATCGCAGTCGTATCCTTCCTTTTTGATGTTGTATGCCAGCACAAGTGCAATATTCTTTTCGTCTTCTACCACAAGGATCTTCTTGTTTGCGTCCATATATCCTCCGAATTATTTACCTGCATTGATCATATTTGATGTTGTATAGCTTGGATCTGTCATTTCGCTGAGCAGAAAGGCAATTCGCGTGCTGTTCCAGCAGTCCTCGAGATAAACCGTAGCGTATCCGTATTTTGAGGCGCGTCGCAATATATCAGCAAATACCGCATCCGCATCCGAGCTGCCGTTCACAGTGAAATCAGGATCTATCGGTATGTATCCGTGATTTTGAAGGATTCTGTCCTCCTCTGCGTTGCCTGTAGAAAGTGTCAACCTCGTTTTCCTGCCCGTGTATTCATAGGCGGTAAGGTTGATCTTATCAAGTTCATTTGCAATATCCACGCCGTCCGTACGTCTGCTCGCAGTAGGAAGTGCGCCGTAAACACCCATTGCCGAAGCTGAAAGTATTTTTTCCTTTTGAGCAGATGCCGTAAGAAATACCGTGTAGTTCAGCCCATAGTAATCAAGATTAAGCTGAGCAGAGTAAGTCAAATTATATGGGTCGGCAAGTTTACATATGAGAAAGATCCGTTTAGTCACGTTTGATTTGTCATCCGACGGGTTCTCATCTCCCGTGTTACCGTCAAGGTATCCAAGGATCAGGGCGTCGAATGTGACTGCGCTTTCGTCGTCAAAAAGTCTTAAATGCTCTTTTCCGTCATCGGTCGTAAACAGCTCGTACTCCATTCCTATGCCCTCGCACACAAAATCAGCGGGAACGTAGTACATGTCGTCATCTCTGAACATACCCACGTTCCGCACTATCTGTCCGTTTACCGCCGCCGAGCTATCCGTAAAGAGAACAGATACGTATTGACCGTTTGCGGTGTTGTGTATCAGGACATTATCACTTCCGTAAGAAACAACGCTGATATACTCGAACATGGAAAACAGTTCTGCGGGAATATAGTATTCCCCATTTCGCACAGCAAGGGGATAAAGGCCGTCCTTGTACCACTCTTCATCGTTGTGGAACAGGCTGGGCACGTCTCCCACCGCCGCAAAAACGGATGCCGGAACGATCAGAAGCGCCAATACCGCAATAACTGCCGCTGCCCGAGAAAGAATTTTCTTCAGTTTTTTCATTCCGCATCCTCCTATAGTTTAATTTGAAATTTTCTTTTTTATTCCTCGGGGAACTCCGCTCTGTGGTAATTGACCGCAAGCTCTACTACCATACCGTAGCTTACAGATCCCTCTGTCCCCTGGGATTTGAGATAAGTGTCGTTTACAGTATCGCTGACCTTCGCCGCGGTGTTGTCTGCGTATTTCTCAAAAAAGTCCGCATAGCAGGCAAGGTCATACTGTGCACCGAGAGGCAGGTCTGTAGCCACCTTGCTGTAAAGCGCAGTAGAGGAATTGTACAGAGGCATTATGAGATATTCGTACATGTTGAGATATCCCGCATACTGCAAATAAGGGTCGTCAGAGTTGATGCAAGCCAGATACGCCATGAAGTTGGCTTCGTTTTCTCTTGCAATACCCCTCTGATGCGCCATCTCATGTGCCGTCGTAAACACGTTAACGTAATATGGGTAGTTGGTGTTGAGATTCGCCTCACCTGTAAAGAACGTGTACACGCCTGAGATGTGGGTATAAGTCATTATATCCGACACCACCAGCTGCTTCACGGGGGCTTTCACAAGTCCGATGAAATCGTGCTCAAGATGGAGCAGTGCATATGATTCGGTAAGCTTCTTGACCGCTTCTTCGTGAGAGTAAGGTCTGACCGATCCCACCTCCGCGGCGTAGATTATCTCATCCTCAAGCTCCGCAAGTCTATCTACAACAATACGAACGGTATTGTAAAGGTCTTCCTTTGTTACTTCCTCCGAGGGAATATCAAGCTTTTCATCAAGAGTGGATGTGCGATATCCCGCGCCGAAGTTGAACACGAATACAACGTACACAGCAAGTATAACCGAAAGAAGTCCCACAATACATCTTACGAACTTCGCTCCGCTCTCGCCTGCATATCTGATGCACGAAACGATTGCCCATATCACGATAACAGGACTGCCGAGAATCAGAAACTCCGCCAGGGAGAATGGTATCCAGCTTGTGAGGAACGCTAAAAATCCTCGCAGATAGTTGGATACGCCTTCGTTGAACCAGTCTGCAAAAGTAGGACTGATTATGTATCCTATATTGATGCCTGCCGCAATTATCGCAAGCACAATTATCGCCATTGACAGGGTAGGCACGTATTTGTTTATCTTCTTAAGTACGCTCATAATTTGTTCCTTACTCAATATTATCAATATCTAACCCGAGCTTTTCGATAAGCATCGCTATATCCTCGGGAATGGGAGATGTCACCGTAACAGGCTCTCCGTCTCTCGGATGGGGGAAAACTGTCCTCCATGAGTGAAGTGCGTGTCGGTCGATATATTCCGATCCGCTTCCGTAAAGGGTGTCGCCAACCATCGGACAGCCAATTCCCGCAAAGTGGATCCGCAGCTGATGTGTTCTTCCCGTGAGAGGGGAAGCAAGTATCACAGCCTCCTTACCGTTGTCGCACAGCACTTTGTATTCAGTCACCGCTGGCTTGGCATCAGGCGCATCAGGGGAACATTCCTCACGTTCAATGATGCTGTCGTCCTTGCGGTGCATGAATGAGCGAAGCACACCCTCACGCTCTGCAGGCACACCTTCTGTCACGGCAATGTAGGATTTTCTGATACGCCCGTCCATCATTGCCTTCATCATTTTGTATGAGGCATCACGGGTATTTGCAGTCAGCATACATCCGCTTGTGTCACGGTCAAGTCGGTTTGTAGGTCTGAACACATATGTGATATCGCGATATCTGTATGCCAGCGCGTTTGCCACCGTGTCCAGCTTGTGCCCAAGGGACGGATGAGAGGGCATATTGTACGGCTTGTTTACCACGGTCACGTATTCGTCCTCGTACACTACCTCAAGAGGCAAGTCCACAGGAATGATGTAGGGGCTAACGTCCTCAGGCTTATCCTCGGTGTGAAGAGATAGAACGTCTCCACGCTTCAGCACATACCTGACAGTCACCCACTGACCGTTTACCTTTATTCCGTCAGGGGAAAACTTCAGCTTCTTTATCATATTCACCGAATACCCGAGATCCTTTTTCAGTACCTCACGAATAAGTTTTCCCTCGTAATTGTTTTCTATTAATATATCCATATTTATCAGTTGTCAAGCTGACGCCAATAGCTGTAGAAGGCGATGACAGTTCGCTCTTCTCCGCCGTGCTCAATATCGGGTGCTGTGATTACCACTCCGTCAAGGGACATCAGCTCCCATGCGTACAGCCACTCGATCTTCGTTCTCATCAGCACGTCCTGGCTGGAGTAGATGAGCAGCTCGTCATCCTTTTTGATTATAGCGCCTGCCTTACCCACCACTTCCTCGATTCCGTTAATACGCTCGGTAACGCATTTGAGCGCACGTCCGTCAAGATAAGTGGCAAGATCCCTCTTGTATCGCTTGCTGTTTATGTTTTTCGATCTCGTCCAGTGTCGGGTGGGTTTCGGCATATTGTCCTCATTAATTATCATTTTTTGAAGCAGACAGCCAAAAAGCACACTGCCCCATGTAATTATAGCATAAAAAACGCAGGAATTGTATAGTATTTTATGAATTTTTTCCTCTGTCCAAAGATTAACGATGTTTTTTAACGGTCAAACATCGCAACAACTTTACGTTGAGTTAACGATACCACTAAACGCAGAGTTGATTTTGAAAACCATAAACCAATGGCAGGAACACAAATCAATACCACGCGCACAACGAAGCGGTTATTGTAAAGGACACAAAAATGTGGTATCATATTAGCACAAGGACAACGGAAATCGGGAGGCAAAAAATGAACACATACTCATTAAACGAAATAGGTGAGCGCATAACCTCGGCACGCAAGGCAAAAAAGATCACGCAGGAAGAGCTTGCAGCAAAACTGTCCATTACCCCTCAGGCTATCTCAAAATGGGAGAGAGGCACGGGTCTTCCGGACATCAGTATCTTGCCAAGTCTCGCGGAAGCTCTTGGAATATCAGTAGGAGAGCTGTTTGGTGAGACAGCAAAGGAAACAGAGGTCATCCCCGACAAGTTTGACGGTCTTCCCCTTGTTGCAAGTTCTAAGAGCATTGGCTGTTACTCTGATAAAAAGCTTCTGTCAGCCGACGAGAGCCATGTTGAATTCACCGACGGAAGCGTAGCTGACTATGCAACGCAGACTGTGACGAACCGTGGAACCGGGGAGATACGGATGGTAGAATTTGACGATGCCGCTTCGCAAGTCAAGTCAGCGCCTACGACCCTTGATACGGAGCTTGATTATTTTGAAAACCTAGATATTACTCTGAGCAACTGCTGCGGCGTGGAGATTGTCGGAGAAGAGGAGCATAAACGCGGTATATTCGCAAGCGGTTCCCAAGCTTTCATTTCAAGTATCGATTTCTCCCTCCGCGACGGTACTCTGCAGCTTAGCGTGAGAAGCAATGAAGAAAACTCCAATAAGGAGAAGAACAAGCTGACAGTATACACGGGACTAACGAACGGAGGCAATATAAAAATGTGTGCAAACTCCGAAAATATCGTGACATTTGGCATCCCGTTCAAATCAGCGGACATTACCGTAAGCGGCGAGGCTGATATTTTCGCAAATAACATAAATACGTTTTCTCTTACGATAAACGGTGTCGGAAACGTGCAATTCGGTTGCGCCGTTACCCTGAACGCGAGAATAAACGGTGACGGAGATATCGCTTATGATTGTGTAGGCGGAGGAAGCGCAACACTTACCATTTCCGGTTCAGGACACGTGAAAGGCGGATTCACCGCAAACACCAAATTGCAAATAAACGGTGTTGGAGAGGTTTTGCTCAGAGAAGTAAGCGGTGTTCTCGCCTTGGATGTGAACGGTACGGGGGATGTAAAATGCGGCGGAGAAACAGACAACCTTTGTGTGACCGTCGACGGTGTCGGAAAGATCGATCTGAAGCAGCTTGAGACAAGAAATGCAAGAATAGATCTCGGCGGAGTAGCAAAGATGGATCTTGGTAAAGTAACCGGTCAGTCAGTCGAGCGCATATCCAAGAGATCTTCCCTGTGTGTGCTGAGGCGCGGGGAATGAAGATAATTAAACAAGGCGGGCATTCAGTACGGTGTCCGCTTTTTTCTTTTTGGTTTTCTTCATATTTATTGACTAAACATTGACAAACTCGCTTCATCATGGTAAAATCGATTTATAAATCTTTTCTCCGAAAGGATAAAATAATATGAAATATGTTGAAAAACTGAATCAGCTCATCGCTCACAAAAAAGAGGGCAAATGGGCTGAGCGAATCATCTCAGAGCTCATCTATCTCGACGCGATCTCCAAGCACCAGGACAGCATCTACGACCACAGAATTGAAGAAGCGGCAGACATGCTTCTCGGCGCGCTGAATGAAGAAGGCGTTATCACAAAGTCCGCCTGCCTTGCAGCTGAGGAAATGCTTGCTGACCTCGGACCCGTAGCAAAGAGCTTCAAGGAGCTGTTTATCGGTCACGCCCACATGGACATGAACTGGCAGTGGAGCTACAACGAAACCGCCGCAATGACAATCGACACCATGCGCACAATGCTTGAGATCATGAGGGAGTACCCCGACTACACATACGGTCAGTCTCAGGCATCCACTTACGAGATCATCGACAAGCACTGTCACGAAATGCTGGACGAAGTGAAGATGCGCATCAAGGAAGGCAGATGGGAAGTTACAGCCGCTGAATGGGTTGAACCCGACAAGAATATGCCCGACGGCGAGTCCCAGACACGTCAGATCCTTCAGGCGAAGAAGTATCTTTCGGGTCTTCTCGACATTGATCCCGACACACTCAATCTCGACTTCGTTCCCGATACCTTCGGTCATAACGCAAACGTGCCCGAGATCCTCGCAAACGCAGGCATCAAGTATATGTACCACTGGAGAGGCGTTGAAGCTAATCCCCGTATCTACTACTACGAAGCTCCCTCCGGCAAGCGCGTTCTCGTTTACCGCGAATACGTTTGCTACCTTGGCGAGGTTGGTACAGAAAAGTTCGAGATCGTTCCCGAATTCGCAGCTGAAACAGGCGTTAATACATACCTCTGCGTATACGGCGTAGGCGACCACGGTGGCGGACCCACAAGACGTGACATCGAGCGCATCTGCGAATACAGATCATGGCCGCTCACACCTACTATCGAGTTCGGTACATACAAGCAGTTCTTCGAAGCTGTTGAAAACTCCGGCGCGGACATTCCCGTAGTTAAGAAGGAACTCAACTACCTCTTCACAGGTTGCTACTCAAGCCAGTCCAGAATCAAGATGGCTAACCGCTTCTCCGAGGCTCGCATCAACGAAGCAGAAGAGCTTGCGGCTTCTCTCTCCGTTCTTACAGGTGCAAAGCGCACTCCCGAGTATCTTGACCAGTCCTGGAGACAGATCCTCTTCAGCCACTTCCACGATATTCTCCCCGGTTCCGGTGTTCTTGAATGCCGCGAGCACGCTATGGGTCAGTTCCAGGAGATCCTCGCTCACGTCAACACATACGCTAGCCTTTCCATGAGAAAGATCGCGGCGGCTATTGATACATCCTCCATTCCCTTCGTTCACGTTGAAGGCTCAACAACAGAGGGTGCAGGCCAGGGCTTCAGACAGGGTACTCCTCAGCGTTGGAACTTCACAAACGTTGAAAACGGAAACGGCCCCGTTCGTGCGATCCACCTCTTCAACACTACAGGCTATGACAGAGACGAATTTGCAAGATTTGTTGTTTGGAACTACGAATACGGTCACACAAACGTTGACTTCCTCGACGTAAACGGCAACAAGCTTGACTACTGCATCGAAAAGATCAGCGACACCAACATGGGCTTCTGGGGTCACGAATACGCAAACTACCTCGTACACGTTAAGGTTCCCGCGTTCGGTTACACAACCGTTATCATGCAGCCCAAGGAGCCAGGTGCGCATCTCACTCCCAATGCAAGCATGTACATGCGCGGCGACGAATTTGCTCCCACACATGACGCACCTATCGTTCTTGAAAACGAAAACATTCGTGCAACATTTGACTGCATGACAGCAGAGCTCACAGAGCTTTACGACAAGACAACAGGTGAGCAGCTTATTAACGAGCCCTCCTGCTACTTCCGTCTCATTCATGAAAACGGCAAGCGTCACATGACTTCCTGGACGATCGGTAACTACACCAAGATCATCGATCTCAACAGAGAAGGCAAGACCCGCATCATGCGCGTAAACTGTGGCGGACACAACAAGTTCATCGAGTACGAAATCGGATACGGCACCACAAAGATCCACTGCACAGTAGCTCTTAAGGACGGCAGCCGTTATCTGGAGTTCGAGTCCCACACATACTGGACAGTTGAATCCGAAGACAGACAGCTCATTCCTCAGCTCAGCTTTGCAGTTCCCGTTACTTATGAAACAACAGGCAAGTCTTACTGTGACATCCCCTACGCAACACTCGTAAGAGATGAGCTTCCTCACGATGTTCCCTGCCTCAGCTACCTTGGTATCGGCGGTAACACAAAGCACCAGATCGGTATAGTATCCGATACAAAGTACGGCTTCCGCAACTATGAAAGCGAAGGTTCTCTCACAGTTCTCCGTACATCCTACGATCCCGATCCCTGCGGTGACCGTGGCGACTGCCTCTTCAGAATCGGTGTTATGGCGGCATCCACAGACGAGATGAGACGCATCTCCAGTGAATTCAACCATCCGCTTATCTACATGAACGGCACAGGCCACAAGGGTACTCTTCCCATGGAAGGCACTGCGTTCAAGGTAGAGGGTGACGTTGTTACATCCTGTATCAAGCACTCCGAAAACGGTCGCGGTACAACAGTTCGACTCTTCGACGATCTTGGCGCAGAACAGACTGCTTACATCACCGTTAAGGAAGACATCAAGGCAGCTTACCTCACCGACTCCAACGAAAACGTAATCGACACACTTCCCATCGTTGACGGCAAGGTTGTGGTTAAGGTTCCCGCAAAGTCCGTTGTAACAGTTGTTATTGAATAAAACAAAAAAGGCGTGCATCGGTTGGTGTACGTCTTTGTTTTTGACGCAATATAAAAAGACGCCGATTTTCTGACCGACGTCTTTTTGTTTTTATATGCATAAAATCCGTGTTGTGTCATCCTGAGTGAAGCGAAGCGCAATCGAAGGATCTCTGTTAGATTCTTCGACTTCGTACTGCGTACTTCGCTCAGAATGACAGGATTGTATGTTTTGTCATCCTGAGTGAGTTTTGTAAAACAAGCCGAGGACGTAGTCCTCGTGGGTGGAATCAGCTAAAGCCAATGGCTTTGATCGGTAATTATTCCACCCGGGTGGAGCGGAGCGTAATCGAAGGATCTGCAAGAGATTCTCAGACAGATTTAGAATGACAAAATGAGTGCAATTCTTACTAAAGCTGGATAAAATACGATATAAGCGCTACAATAGCTATTCCTGCCATTACTGCCCACGCAAATGCAGGCAGGTACTCCGCAAATCCCTTTCCGCCGCGCTTTTTGATATCAAGAAAACGAAGCACGGGAATTGCCGCAAAGCAAATAGCAAAAGCGGGAAACAGAACTGTTAATGGGATGATCTTTGCATACAGATACAGCACTCCCACAAGCACAGCAACGAGGCACACACCAAGCTCAATGAACTTGTACACCGTAAAAGGCTTTGTTCCCGGCACAAGGCTTAACTTTTCCTCTCCGTTATTTCTGTTATCTGTGTTTTTCATAATAGCTCCTTTTGTTTTTCGACTCAGCCGCCACTTTTTCACGCTCTGCCGCTTCCCTGTCTTCTCTGTCACGGCGCACAAGCAGGATCACTACCACCGCTGTTATTGCCGCAACAATGGCAACCAAAGCAATAACGAGAGTCCTGTTCTCGTTTTGTCCATTTGCCGAGTCCACACTTCCCTCAAATATCTGTCTGAGTGTTTCGCGGTCAATTGTTGCGGTAAGCGCATCAACGGAGGAAAGCTCAAAACAAACATCATCGTTTGCATAGATCATAACTCCAACGTAATCGACTGCGCTTCTGCCGCTAAATTCGGACAGGTCGCACACGTAGCTTCGCATAGCACCGCCAACGATGTTTTCCGCATAATACTCCGCGCGGTAATCTGACGAGCCTATCACAAACACAACGGACACCTTTGATGCTATGGAATTTCCATACACATCTGTAACCGCAAACGTGAATCTGAGGCTGTCTACCCCCGAAAGGTCAACTGTGCTGCCGAAATTACCAAGTACTATGCCCGCACCGCCGTAATCATCTCCCGCAAGCTGTGTCTTCAGCACGCGTTTGCCGTTTGAGTAGTCGGCAGAACTGTAATCAGTCAGGCAGGACGCAACTCCACCGCCGCCGATCCAGCCCTCTGCATGATATTTATCCGAAAAATTCCAGATACTGTACGTAGCACCTGTGTAGTAGTTGATCTCATACTTCGCTTTTGACTCGTAGATAAAGCCGTCGCTTTCAGAGCCCACCTTCAAGGCGGAATAAAACTCGCGGGAGGTCTTTATTGGAGAGTCATCGAGTTCCATAAACACAATGCCGTCGTCTCCGAACAGGTCACACAGTCCTAAGAACAGTTCTGCTGAGTAATTGATATAGGTATTCTCATCAACTCCGCTGATATCTCCGTCATTTTTCTCTATGTAATCCAGCATGATCTCAACAAGCTGCGGACGGTAGAGATACATTACGGAATACGGCATCGGCAGCTTTGACGCTGTCAACCAATCGGTCAGAGTGCACCTGTCTTCTATACCCTCTTCCGTCTTGTCAATACAGTACATGAGTGTCCACGGAATTGCACCGTGTCTTTCAAGCTGATCTGACAAAACAGAGACAAGAAGCTCGTCCTCAAGTTGCTTATCCGCATCGTCATACAGGGCAAACGGAATAATAACGGTCACGCCCGGATGATAATTCGCTGATGTGCTGTATGTGATATTCGAGAGGCGCGCAAGATTCTCAGCATAAGATAAAATTCTGTCACCGCCGTCCTCCGCAAAGGACATTCCGTTCACTTCTCTGCCAAGCACAAAGCCGCCGATGGAGCTGTATCTCTGTGAGAAGAAACGCACGATTGCCGCATACATTGCTCGGGCATGTGCAGTTTCGGTGGATATGTACACCTCACCGCCGTCACCAAAAGCGGTCAGACCTTCAATGGAATCGGTGACAACAAGTCGCAAGTATACTTTCATTCCGACCGAAATGTAGAAGTTGATATCTCTGTCAAGCTCGTCCACTAACTTTCGGCTTAAGTAAGCCTCACATACTTCGCCGTTTTTCGCATCGCCGCCATATACTGCATAGCTCAGGGGCATGGATTCCTCACCCGCCCCAATGTTCATAAGATCGCAAACGGGCACGTCAACGATAATGTGCGATATATTTGATTCAAACGCACCTGCCGCTCCTGCACCCGAAAGACCAATGCTTGAAAGAGATGTGTCCTCAGGCTCAGATGAGTCGGGATAAGCAGGGGCTGAGATCGGAATCACTCTGCCACCCGTATACAGTGCCGCCATAAACATATATGTATCCGCTGATGCAGGGTATGCCGCAAGGTCAGCCGTGTATTCGAATCTTGTGGAAACCTTGATACGGCCTATCTCTACCGCGTTCTCGAAGCTGTCTTTATACTCATCGGTAAGCGCATAAAATACTATGCTGGCGCCGGAGTATTTCTTCGCAGTATCTCTGGCTATGGATCCCGAGAACTTTACCGAGTTGCCTTTCCTTGTTATTTCCGTAAGCGAACCCACCTCTTCATCCACCGCAAAGGCAGACTCTCCGCCGCTGAACAGCTCAACGGATGTAACACTGAAGGTGCGGTCACATTCTATCGTCTCAAAGTACAAGGTGTATTGGTATGGTTCTCCTTCAAGTGCCACGGGAATGATAAACACTTGCTCTCCATTAACGGAGATCTTTTCCGATCTGAATGTACCGTCCTTTTCTGGATCTGTGTAACTTATTCCAAGGCTCATTCTGCCGGAGTAAAGCCCGCCAAGTGTGATTCTGAAGTAAATCGTTGAGTCTTCGGCAATACGCTGCTTGCTGACAATACTGCCTCTGATCTGGGCAATGTCGCCTTCCGACGGAATAACAGAGCCTGTCGCGCCGACAAACCGTCCGATATCGCTTTTCATGCTTGAAGTGATATATTTCTTCGCCATATCAAATCCGTCGTAGGTTCTGATAGACATAAATGGGCATGATACTCTGATCTGCGTAGGCGCGGTATCGCCATCAAATCTCAAGTGGACCTTAAGTTCCTTCGCATATCCGCTAACCTCAGTCAAATCGGTGTAAACGACAGACCAATAACACAGCTCATCAGCCTTGCCGATACGGAAAGAGGACTGATACACGCCCTCTGTAGTAACAAGCTCAAGCTCTACTGTATAAGCGGAGCACGTCTCGTATCCTCCGATAACTCCGATGCCGAAGCCAAGGGTGCTGTACTCGTCTGTGCTCGCAGGATTGACGCTCAGGTCCATTGTGAGAGTCATTCCTGCCCATCCGCCGTAATTCTCCTTCATATAAACGCAGCCCATGACGATGTCGTCATATGTGCGACGCCTTACGTTTTCGGCTTCACCTGTAGCGACCCATGCTTCCTCAGGCAGATCGAACTTGAAGAAGCCTCTTCCGGCCGCGTCATTAGGGGAAAACAGTCTGGTCTCATCTCCCTCATATCCGTCAACGGAATAGGACAGTATTCTTGTGTATTCCTCGCCGTCTGCGAAAGTAAAGACAGCCAGCACCGCCATCATCACAATAAGCAGTACTACATACAGTCTTTTCATATGTTTCCCCCTTTCCGTGTGAATTTTTCTATATTTTTCTTTATTATTTATCTTTTAACCGAAGCAACCTCGATCATCTCACCGTTTACCATAACAGAAGCGGTCTTGCCGTCATCTGAATATACGGTGTAGTCTGTTACACGGCCATTCTTCCAAGCGCAGTCAACTGTGAATCCGCCGCGTGCCGCAAGTCCTCTGAATGAGCCACTCTGCCACTCTTGATCCTCGGGAAGCGCAGGCAGAAGAACGATAAATCCGTCCTGGCTCTGGATGAGCATTTCCGCCATAGCCGCAACTCCGCCGAAATTACCGTCGATCTGGAATGTAGCGTCAGTTACAGTCTCGCCGTCATAAGGAATGGGCGTTGTTACTCCGTCCTTGATAGTCCAAGCCGGGTGATTATCGAACATATTGGGAAGCGTGCAGTTGGTGATAAGAGCTCTGAGACTGTCGAGGCATTCGTTGCCCTCGCCGAGTCGTGCAAGGTTAAGTGTCACAAGAGAACGTGACCATCCTGTATATCCGCCGCCGTGCTCCATTCTGCGATGGAGAGTTGTGCGTGCCGCTTCTCTCAGCTCGGGTGTGTTTCTGTTTATCTGATTTGACGGGTAGAGGCCGTACAGAGGTGAGAGATGTCTGTGGCCGGGTTCCCATTCGTCATAGTCCTCGCTCCACTCCATTATCTGACCGAGCTTGCCTACGCGTGTAGGTGTGAGGCGTGCTGACTTTTCTCTGAGCAGTGCGGCAAAATCAGCGTCAATGCCAAGCAGCTCTGCCGCCATTGCCGTAGTGTCGAATACGTCGCGGATGATCTGGTTGTCCATTGTAGGACCTGCGCAGATAGCCTCGCGGGATCCGTCAGGCAGCAGGAACCAGTTTTCGGGAGAGTTTGAGGGGCAGGTCACAAGATATCCGCTTACGGGGTCAACAACGAGGAAGTCCAGGAAGAACTGTGCCGCGCCCTTGAATATGTCATAATTCTCGCGGAGCACGTTAATATCTCCCGAGAAGTTGTATCTTTCGGTAATGTGATGTGTACACCACGCACCGCCGCACATGAATGAGCCCCAGTCAGCTCTTTCACCGGGAGCAGTAAAGCCCCAGGGATTAGCTATAACGTGAGCAACCCAACCATCAGCTCCGTACTGCACACGAGCGGTGCTTCTGCCGTGCTCGGAAAGGAATCTAACAAACTCTATAAGAGGCTTGGTCAGCTCAGGCATACCCGTCGTCTCGGCAAGCCAGTAGTTCATCTGAAGATTTATATTAATATGGTAGTCTGCCGACCAAATAACGTTGTAGTCCCCTGCCCAGATGCCCTGGAGGTTAGCAGGAAGAACGCAGTTGTAGGAAGAGCTGATAAGCAGGTATCTGCCAAAGTTAAAGTACTCCATCAGCAGAGCATTGTCCTGACCGCCCTTCTGCAGTGCTTTGATGCGCTCGTTTGTGGGCATCGCTTCAGTTGAGGTGTCAACCGTGTCAAGCTTTATCTCCGCTCTGTCAAGCAGTCCGCACAGTATCTTCGCGCTGCTTTCGTACATCTCATCAAAGCTTTCGCTGATTACTGCATCCACGTATTTCTTTGCAACCGCAAGAGGGATCTCGGGATCGTTAATGGGCTTCGGGAGTCCGTTTGCGTCAGGCTTCACATATGTAGTGCGAACGTCAACAATTATACGAACAGCAGTTGCGCCATTTATTTGGATTCCGCTCTCGTCAGCCGTAGATGTGCCGTCATGCAGGATCTTACCGAAAACGGCAAATGCAATGGAATCCTCAAAAGCGTGGCGAAGAATTATCTCGTCCTCGGCATACTGAGCCGCAGAATATTCATGAACGTAGGTGATCTTCGCGTCAAACTTGCCGTCCGCCTTGTATTCCGCCACAAGCACGCCTTTGTCAAATGAAGTAAATGCGCGATTTACAAAGTGCAGTCCGTCGCGGGTATATTCCGCAGTAGCAAGTCCGCCGTTCAGTTTAAGAGTGCGCTTGTAATCGGCAGGAATGTCATTTTCCGCGCCGCAAAACTCAACGTGCACTTCACCCGCAGTTTGATATGAGCCGTAGTCCGCATTCAAGCCGCGACCGAAATTGCTTCCCGCCCCACGGCACACCATGTATTTATATGTAAGCTCGCTTCCGCGCTTGTAATCCCCTGAGAAGATCGCCTCGCGTATCTCAGGAAGCTTTTCTGCACACTCCGGATTGTCCGCATACGGGTCAAATCTACCGTTCCAGAGAGTTTCTTCGTTGATCTGGATAATGTCACTCTCCGCGTCGCCGTAAACCATAGCGCCAAGTCGTCCGTTACCGAGGGGCAATGCCTCCGGCCAACGTTTTGCAGACTTATTATAAAAAAGCTCCATAAAGATGTCCTCCACAGGGATAATAATTCAATTTAATATTAGCACACAGCGGCAGAAAAGTCAACAAAATATGCGATAAATGCTTATCTATATAATAATGTCAGATTTTGCCTCTCCCTTTCCCTCACGGGCGATTGGAAAACAAAAATGCATGGTCATGACAGCAAAAACACCTTAAAAACAGGCAAAAAAGCGAGAAAACAAGAGGTTTTACTAATCTAAATCAAAATAATCGGATTTTTTTCAAAAAAGGTATTGACAAAAGCTTCGTTTGGTGTTATAATCTCCCCGTTCGATAAATTTTACTATATTTTTATGGAGGAACAAGTATGTCCACATACATGGCTAAGCCCGAGACAGTAGAACGTCGTTGGTACATCCTCGACGCTGCTAACAAGCCTCTCGGTAAGACAGCTGTTACTGCCGCTAACATTCTTCGCGGCAAGCATCGCCCCGAGTTCACACCTCATGTTGACTGCGGCGAATTCGTAATCATCATCAACTGCGATAAGGCAGTTCTCACAGGCAAGAAGCTTGATCAGAAGTTCTATCGCACACACTCCGGCTTCATCGGCGGTCTCAAGGAAACATCCTACCGCAAGCTCATGAACGAAAAGCCCGAAAAGGCTATGCAGCTTGCAGTTAAGGGTATGCTCCCCCACAACTCCATCGGTGACAAGGCAATCAACAGACTCAAGGTATACGCAGGCTCCGAACACAAGCAGCAGGCTCAGCAGCCTGTTCCGTACGAAGTTGAAATATAAGAAAGGACAGGTATAAATAATGTATACAAGTGCTAAACCTTATTTCTATGGTACGGGCAGAAGAAAGAGCTCCGTAGCTCGCGTTAGACTCTATCCCGGTACAGGCAAGATCACAATCAACAATCGTGACGTTGACGATTACTTCGGTCTTGAAACACTCAAGCTCATCATCAACCAGCCCTTCGGCGTAACAAACACAACAGGTAAGTTTGACATCGTTGCTAACGTTAACGGTGGTGGTATCTCCGGTCAGGCAGGCGCAATCCGCCACGGCGTTTCCAGAGCTCTCCTCCTCGCTGACGACACATACCGTCCTCTCCTCAAGAAGGCAGGTTTCCTCACAAGAGACCCCAGAATGAAGGAAAGAAAGAAGTACGGTCTCAAGGCAGCTCGTCGCGCAAGCCAGTTCTCCAAGAGATAATCGCATACGGCATTTCGGTAGTGCGAACAACGCTTGCCGTATGCCCGAGAATTTCCCTTTCGGAAAATTCTCCAATAGAAAAATCACAGCCCTCACAAGCGTGGGGGCTGTTTTTTTGCTTTTGCCGTTTTCTTTATTTATTCACATTATTGTGGTATAATGGTATCAGTTCGATAAACTTGAATTTATTGAACTGTAAACTCATGTTGCAGAAATGTAAAGTTGATGTGGTGATAAAAAACAAAAGATTATGTTACAATGAAATCACCACACAAAAGGAGGATTTTTTGATGAAACTGTCAGATAAAATCACAACTCTCAGAAAATCAAACGGATGGTCACAAGAAGATTTAGCAGAACAACTGAATGTATCCCGGCAGGCAATCAGTCGCTGGGAAAACGGAACAGCACTTCCGGATGCACAAAATATCCTGCAGATCAGCAAGCTTTTTGGTGTTTCGGCAGATTATCTCCTAAATGATGATTATGAAAGTGACACCGATATTCCTGCTGTCAAGGTCGCAACAGAAGAAACAGAGGATTTGTTTCTAAGAAAAAAACGATTCCATTTGATAGCAGCAATTTGCTTTACAGTTTCATGGTTATGTACACTGATAGGTTTAGATAGCTGTACAAATGATATCCAATTAGGGCTTTCTTTCTTCATGTTATTTCTTTGTGCAGCGAGTGCTGTTGCTCAATTTATCTTGTTTTTCAAGAAACGCTAAACCTATCCTCCCAATTATCGATACATCCCCGACATAATACTGCTACAGCGCTCATTCGTGGGTGCTGTTTTTGTTTACTTTTCGGGGACTTTATGGTATAATACAACTAATAGATAAACTTGAATTTGTCGAGCAGGTAGCAACATACAGTTGCTTGTCAACCCCGACGGCTTGTGATATAATATAACCACAAAAATGCAGGTGGTGATTTTATGGAAACGAAAGATATTATTTACGAATTAAGAACGAAAAAAGGGCTCTCACAAGAGGAACTTGCGGAAAAGGTGTTTGTGACAAGACAAGCTGTTTCACGCTGGGAAACCGGCGAAACTATACCGAACATCGATACTCTCAAACTTCTTTCACAGTTGTTTGACGTGTCGATCAATACGCTCCTCGGTTCTCCAAGAGAGTTAGTATGCCAATGTTGCGGTATGCCGCTTGAAGATTGCACCACGAGCCGTGAAACCGATGGCAATTTTAATGAGGAATACTGCAAATGGTGCTATGCCGACGGTGAGTACACCCTTGATATCTGGAAGCGATATGTTGAAATCGGTGGAAAAGAAAAGCTCGAAGAATTTAAGGCACAGTTGATTCACGAATTTAACACGCTTTTACATATCGAAGGGTTGCCCAAGGTAGAGCATCTGAACGTGCTTTCGGGTGAATTTATCAATATGGAATACACTCTGCCTAACGGAGAAAAAGTGAAATTCCTTGACGATAAGCAGACCTACCTCGGCAGTCAGCTCGAAAGCGAATTTGGCAACAGATGCTTTGGTATAGCAGCAAACATGGACTTCCTTCTCGTCTGTACTTACGAGGAAAACGGAGAGAACCCCGAACTTGTGATTTACAAAAAGAGATAAACAAATTCCAATTTGTCGAGCTGAATAGGCGTTAAGCGTTGGTGTAATTTTGGTGCAAATTTGGTGCAACACTTTATAGGGCGACACTCACGATATTCCAAAATACCACAAATTACAGCGCTCTTCACGGGGTGCTGTTTTTGTTTACTTTTCGGGGACTTTATGGTATAATACAACTAATAGATAAACTTGAATTTGACGAGGGTGTGAATGATGAAAACATTATTCATGATTGGCGGCACGATGGGAGTGGGCAAAACAACCGTGTGCCAACAGTTAAAACGAG
>SVSK01000081.1 GCA_015064345.1 Oscillospiraceae bacterium
ATTTTATCACATTCGCCGCCGTATGTCAAGAAAAAGAGTGTCGATCTCTTTTTCAAATTAGCACTTGAAATAGCAAAATAAATATGATATAATACTGTGGTAACTTGAGTACAGAGAGATATCGAAGTGGGGACGTTTGCGACCGCCGCCAGTGGCGGATGAAGGAAGCAAAAAGGAGTGGCAGCGGTCGAAATTTTGCGAAGCGAATAGCGAGCGAAAAATTTCGGGCACCGCAACAGGACATAACGGGGCGCCCCGTTCGATGAAAAATTGAATAGTCGTTATACTCCAAAACGGGGTTTAACATAGATGCAGAGATATCGAAGTGGTCATAACGGGGCTGACTCGAAAGGTAGCCGAGCTTATCACTCTGCAACCTGCGAAAGCTCGCGTATTCTTCGATTTCCTCGCAAATGCTTCATTTTTCTTGAATTTTGGATGAATGCATTTCAACTTCGGCCTTGCAAAAGCCGTGCAAAATTCAAACTTAACTTAATACGGAGGTGTATCGAAGAGGTCATAACGGCCCCGACTCGAAATCGTGGTCGCTAACCGGTAGCCTCCAGCCCGAAATCCCTTGTATGTAGCGGGTTTTTGCGGTATTATGTAATTGAATATTTTAGTCGTTCTCCCCACGAATTCTCCCCAAATTCTCAGTTTTTTCTGAGCCGGTTTTTCAGCCGCGGGAGATAAAATCGTGTTGAGATAGATACGGAGAGGTATCGAAGTGGTCATAACGGGGCTGACTCGAAATCAGTTTGCGAGCAATCGCACGCGGGTTCGAATCCCGCCCTCTCCGCCAAAACTGTGTAGAAAGTGCCTAAATTGCCAAGTGCGGTTTAGGCACTTTCTACTATTATTTTCTTCAATTGAACCCACAGATATTGGATGGGCGACCTTTTTGCCGTTCTCCCCAATCTTCCGAGGGGAGATCATCGGGGAGAACAGAAGCTTATTTTGCCTCTGCAATTCCAAGACCGGAGAGCATTGCATCTGCAGAGTTCAGCTTGGAACTGTAGTCCAGATGGGCGTAGATATTTGCCGTGGTAGAGAAATCGCTGTGACCAAGCCACTCCTGAATCTGCTTCATGGGAACGCCGTTTGCGAGCATCAGGCTGGCACAAGAGTGCCGGAGATCGTGAAAACGAATGTGCCGCAGTCCGTTGGCTTCCAGAAGCTTCGGAAACTGCTCCGTCACATAGTGGGGCTTGATGAGATCGCCAATCTCATTGATGCAGACATAACCAGCATACTTTTTGTTGTACGACTTCCCGCAGAGCCGTCTGTTGTTATCCTGTTCCGCTTTGACAGCAAGCAGACGTTCCTTGACGAAAGGAACCAGCGGAAGGGTTCGCATACTGGACTTGGTTTTGGTGGTATCTGCTGCCACGAGAACGTGCTTATTGTCGAGGTTCACCGATGTGACGGTGTGACGGATAATAATTGTGTCGTTCTCAAAATCAATGGCATCCCATTTAAGACCTATGGCTTCGCTGCGGCGAAGGCCATAGAATGCTCCAAATAAAATCGGAAGCTCAAGCTTAGTTCCCTTGGAAACCTCAAAGAGCTTGTTCACTTCATCGGCATCAAAGAAGCTACCGACGAAATGATCTTTCTTGGGACGCTCCACCTTGTCCGCAGGGTTTGACGGGATCAGATCCAGCTTGACTGCGTATTTCAGAGCCTTGTGAATATTCGCGTGGTAATGGATGACGGACGAAGCACTCACGCTTTTCAGCTTGAACAGATAGAAGTCCTGGATGTCCTTTGCCGTCAGCTCCTTGAGGGTGATTCTTCTCTCGCGGAAGTAAGGCGCGATAATACGCTTCACGGATGCTGCGTAGGAAGCGTATGTAGCGACTGCGATGGAGCTTTTCACGACATCAAGCCACTGCTCCATGTAATCAGCGAAAAATATGTCTCCCTCTACCGGTTCTTCGGGTTGGAGCTTCTGACGTTCTTCCATCAGAAAGGCTTCGGCCTTTTTCTTGTTGCCCTTCACAGTGAGACCGGTGGCGATCCACTTGGTCTTTCTCTTCCCAAAGGCATCGTTGTAATTCAGGACGGCATAATAATAGCCGTTTTTTTCTCGAAGGTGTCCTGCTACCATTTTATAAATCCTCCTTGTCTTAATTGCAGGACGACACCTACCGATGACCGTGGTTCTATTATATCACCTTGTGGGTTCGAGTGGTAGGATGTCGCCCAATGTGTCATGCCTCTGCGGATGCGGTCTGCATTCCGATGCAGAGATAAGAAAAAAGATGAGCCTTGGGAATCCGATAGGCTCGTCCAACCTTCAGACAGCAGATACTGCCGGATTTGATGATCTTATATCCCGTCTTTGTGCTGACGGAAAGAATCTCACACATCTGATCGATGTTCAGCACGTCGGGGTAATCCTTCAGCATGAGCTTGTACGCTTCACGCTGGGAGATGTTTGTTGCATTGTTGTTTCCCATGTTCTTCCTCCTGTCTTCATTGTGCGGCGCTTCTCAGCGGCTTTGCGGTTTTCTTCTCGCTCGATGTTCCGGAGAGCGAGATAAGCGGTCATGTCAAGGCAGCCGGAGCTGTTGTATTTATCTTTTCTGCTCATAGTCATTCCTCCATCACGGTGCTTCCACACATTCGGGAATCTGGAGACCAAGGCTGATTTCGATGCAGTCATCAACGCGCCGCATCTGTTCCTTATCCAATCTGCCCATGTACTTTTTAACCCTGCGCTTGTCGATGGTCTTGATCTGCTCAAGGAGTACCATTGAAGTGTCGCTGAGACATTTCACATTCTCAATGCGGCAATGCGTAGGCTGCTCGGTTTTCTTCCAAACGCGGGAAGTGATCGGAGCAATGATAAGTGTGGGGCAAAAATAATTGCCTGCATCGTTCTGAAGAAGGAGCACCGGTCTGGTGCCGCCCTGCTCGGAGCCGACATAAGGGTTAAGATCTGCAAGATAAATATCGCCACGGCGATAGTTCCAGTTTTCATTCATGTTTATGTTCCTCCTAAGAATTGATTGGTATGTAGATGGGGCGAGCTGTATGGTGCAGCTCGCCCTTTGATATCGGGCTGGAATGACAAACTTTATCTGCCATTCCCGATGTTTTTATAAGTCATCTACTTCATACAGACTGCCTTACGCTCTCGGCACTCGCTTCACGCCTATGCTTAACTTACATAGCCTCTCACCGGATTGCCTGCGACGGTTGTTAACACGCTCGGACTGTCCCTGGTGGGGAGTAGCACCTCTCCGTCCTCGTCGCCAATCGGGAGCTACCCGACTTTCCCGAAGCTGGCATTGATCGCTCCCCGTTAAACGGATCGTGGCGTACCCTTCGGCTCGGCTCTTACAAGAGAGTTCGTTATCTGATAAAGGTATTCAGTTTTCAAAGAGCGTTCACCGCATCCGGGATTAAACTATTACCGTCAGCGGTATAGGAAGTGATTTCTCCCTTCCAGGTGATAGCCGACGAGGAACGCGAAATTATGCGTGTTTCAAAAATTTTTCTAAAATTTTTTTCTTTGAGTCGAGCCGTCTACAGATTGTGCTTTGATTGACACCAAGCAAATTTGCAATTTCATCCTGTGTGTAATGCTCATATGCAAACAAAGTGATGATTTCGATATCTTCCGGTGAAAGTTGTTTTAACTCTTTAGCCAGCTCAGGATCATCGATCTCCTCAATCCACCAATAACGGGATTTCGCCTCAGACTGCTCGATAGTGACCGACATTGCTTCGAGAAACTTGTCGTTCAGCGGACAAAGCCCTTCGTCATCAGTTCCGAAGATGTTGTCAGGGATCTGCTGATAGTGCTCAAAGAATCTGCGTGTGCTATTGAATACTTTCAAATCGAACTGATGCATCTGCTCGATCTGCTCCTCTGTCATGCCTGCAGCGCGATATTCCGCCGCAAGTCTTTCCTGTTCTTCATCAAATCTTTTTCTTTCAAGTCCGTTGTTCCATGCCATTTTT
>SVSK01000025.1 GCA_015064345.1 Oscillospiraceae bacterium
TTCCCGTACAGTTATTCGCTAACCGCAGCGACATGGCAGGCGGCTCAACTCTCGGATCAATCTCCAACACCAACGTTGCGCTGAACACCGTTGACATCGGACTTGCACAGCTCGCGATGCACTCCTCCTATGAGACCGGCGGAACTGCTGACACCTCATACATGATCGCGGCAATTACAGAATTCTACAAGACTGCCATCAAGTGCGAGGGTGACGGGGTTTATAAGCTGATCTGACAAACAAAAATTACCCGGCAAGGGGAGCAAACTCTCCATGTCGGGTCTCTTTTTATTCTCCAAATAGCATCTTTTTGTGATGCTCATGCTTCTCAAAATAAGCGATCAGCACTGTACCAAGCACTCCGCAGGCGATCACCTCGCCAATTCCAACTGTCAGGGCAAAATACGGAAACATATTCCAGCCACCGATCCCCTGTAAGATCAGCACCGCGGGAATTATCGCAGTGTTCGCGGCAATAGTAGAAATCGACGCGAGATACGGCTTTTTACGGATCAGATAGGCAACAATAGCTCCTATAAGCGTCGCAAGAGTGCCGAAGATCATGTCGTAAATTGTGCCGCCAAAGAGTATGTTTGATATGAGGCATCCGACTGTTACTCCGGGTACTGCCGCGAAGGTGTACACAGGCAGGACGCACAAGGCTTCGGATATTCTCACCTGTATCGCGCCGGAAGACAGCCCGAATACCGCAGAAATGGCAGTCAGAGCGACGTACAGCGCGGCAATTATTCCGGCATTCGTCAAATTTTTGAGATGTTTTCTTTGAGTTTTCATGTTTTCCCTTTCGTGGGACAAAAAAGCTGCACATACGAATAGCATCTGCAGCTTGTCCGTAGTTTTGTTTATGGTGAGGATGGTCACGAACTCACCGTTATTTGATTCGGTTTATTATATCACGGGTTTATGTGATTGTCAAGATTAATTCTTCAAGGACTGCATAGGTGCGGGAATACGTCCGCCGCGGCTGATGAACTTCTCACTGCTTCTGTCGTTGTGAAGCTTCATGATAGGGCCGGATCCGAAAAGACCGCCGAATTCAAGCTCTTCGCCGTCTTTTTTACCGATCGCGGGAACAACTCTGACTGCTGTAGTCTTGGAGTTGACCATACCGATAGCCGCTTCGTCCGCGATGATTGCGGAAATGGTGGACGGGGGAGTGTCGCCGGGGATAACGATCATATCAAGACCAACGGAGCATACCGCTGTCATTGCCTCAAGCTTTTCAATTGAGAGGTCACCCGAACGAGCCGCATCGATCATGCCTGCGTCTTCGGATACGGGAATGAATGCACCGGAAAGACCGCCAACGTGAGAAGAAGCCATTACGCCGCCCTTCTTTACTGCATCATTAAGGAGCGCAAGTGCCGCTGTTGTACCGTGAGCGCCGCAGATCTCAATACCCATCTCTTCAATTATGTGAGCAACAGAGTCGCCAACTGCAGGAGTGGGTGCGAGAGACAAATCAACAATACCAAAGGGTACGCCAAGTCTGTCGGATGCCGCCTTACCTACAAGCTGACCCATACGGGTGATCTTGAATGCAGTTTTCTTTATTACATCCGCAACCTCTGTAAGATCTCCGTCGGGGCATTTTGTCAGTGCACTTCTTACTGCGCCCGGGCCGGATACACCAACGTTGATCTCGCAGTCAGGCTCGCCTACGCCGTGGAATGCACCCGCCATAAAGGGGTTATCCTCAGGTGCGTTGCAGAATACTACGATCTTTGCAGCGCCCATGCAGTTTTTGTCTTTAGTGAGCTTTGCCGCGTCAAGAATGATACCGCCCATCATGCCAACCGCGTCCATATTGATGCCTGCCTTTGTTGAGCCGATGTTAACGGATGAGCAAACTCTGTCAGTTACAGCCAGCGCCTCGGGAATGGAACGGATAAGCTCACGGTCACCTGCCGCAAAGCCCTTCTGTACAAGCGCAGAATAGCCGCCGATAAAGTTGACGCCTACTGTATGAGCCGCACGTTCAAGAGTTTTTGCGTAGATAACGGGGTCGCCGCCGGATACAGCCGCAAGCATTGAGATAGGAGTAACGGAAATTCGCTTGTTAATGATCGGAATACCGTACATCTTCTCAATATCGCAGCCTGTGGGAACGAGCTTCTCCGCCAGTCGGCAGATCTTGTCGTAAACCTTGTCAGCGGATCTATGTATATCGCTGTCCGCACAGTCAAGGAGAGAAATGCCCATTGTAATTGTACGTATGTCGAGATTTTCGTCGTCGATCATACGGATCGTTTCAAGAATATCCTTTGTGTTAAGCATATATGACCTCGATCTCAGATGTTGTGCATGGAGTTGAAGATATCCTCGTGCATTACGTGGATCTTCATGCCGATACTGTCACCAAGTGCGTAAAGCGTGTTCTGGAGATCGGAAAAATCGCCCTTGATGTCGGTAATATCAACCAGCATTACCATTGTGAATAAGTCCTGCATTACGGACTGTGTCACGTCGATGATGTTTGCGTTATGCTCTGCGCAGGAAGCACTGACTTTAGCAAGAATGCCTACTGTGTCCCGTCCTACTACTGTTACAACTGCTTTCATAGTAAACCTCGTTTATGTAAATTATATTTTATCCTTGAACTGTACTGCCGTCAAGCAGCTTCTTAATGTAATGTGTTCCGTCCTCACGTTTTATGATAAGGGCGAAATACTCTGCCGACTCTATCGTTTCTCCCTCAGTATCCGACACTACCTTAAACTTGACCCTGTAGGTCGTATCCGTTTCCGCAAGGTATGTAATATCGGGATGGAGTCCGCTTGAGGTTGGAGCCACTGGAGAAATGTACGCCGACACCTTCGAGAGATACTTGAACCTGTCTCCGTCACGGTGGGTTATCTTCACGTCCCCGCCGAAATACTGATACATTGTGGCCTCATATTCCTCTTGTGGAATTATCTGCGTTATGCTGTACTCGGGATATGCAACAATCGCCTTACTTATGAGATCCACGTTGCCCGAATACTTGGCGTAGCCCGTTTCAAGCATATGGGTAAGTACGGCGTCATTGTATGCCTTTATTGCATCTCCCATGTTGTCAAATGTGGGGAGAACGGTTGAATCTGTAACGAGTATTTCAAGAATATCCTCAACATTCGCCGCAAGATCCCCATCTGTGGCATGGACCGTGTTCACAGTCTCGCTCATGTAATCGTAAGTATCAAATCCAAGCTTGTCCGCAATCGTGTCAGCAAGCGTGCATGATGTCAGAATCAAAAGCAGCAAAAAAATCAAAAAAATATGCGCTTTTTTCATTAAGCCTCCTGCTTAATCAAATCAATTTTTCGTACCGCATACTTTACGTCTGCGTACATATATAGTGAACCGAGACAAACCAGCGGTCTGCCTGTTTTTTCAGCGTATTCCACAGCGGCACGAACTCCATCCTCAAGCACGGGATATGCAGTCGCGTCTGCTCCGAATGACTCAAACTCCCGCTCAACTCCTGTACTGTCGAGAGATCTCGAGTTCGGCGGGGTAACCGTGTACACTCTGTCGCAGAGAGGAGCGAGCATCTCGATCATTCCAAGGTGGTCCTTGTCAGCCATAACTCCCATAAGCAGTACAACCCGTCCGTCCTCTGTCATAGGAGAGAGATAGTGTTTGATATTCTCTACCGCACCTGTGATGCCCTGAATATTGTGTGCGCCGTCGTAAATAACAAGTGGCTTCCGTAAGAGTATCTCAAATCTTGCACTCCAGCGCGCCGCATCAAGTCCGCCGTTGATCGCGCTATTGGGAATGTTAACGCCTCTTTCTCGGAGAACGTCCACAGCCGTCAGCACCGTTGCAGTGTTTCTCGTCTGGTAGAGCCCGTGGAGATTTATCCGCACTGCTCTGTCGCCAAACGTAAAGGAAGTGCTCTCAAGATCGGATGATATATTGTCAATTGCCGCAAAATTCGTACGTCTGTAATCCGATCCGAGCATTTTCGCCCTCTCTCGGATAACTGCTTCGGCAGAATCGTCTCCCTCACCGAAAATAACGGGAACACCTGCCTTGATTATACCCGCTTTTTCAGCTGCGATTTTCTCGGTAGTGTCACCCAGCAATTCCGTATGATCAAGTGCAATACCGGTGATAACGGACAACACCGTTGTGTTCACCACATTGGTAGAGTCAAGTCGCCCGCCAAGTCCGCATTCCAGCACAACGTAGTCGCAATTCATACGCTTGTAGTACACGAGAGCTATGGCAGTAATAAGTTCAAACTCCGTGGGAAGGTCCGTCATCGTTTCTGCAAACTGTTTTACATATTCGGTGGCAGATGCCAGATCCTCGTCTGCGATATCGTGCCCGTCGAGCATGATACGTTCGTTAAACCGTTCCACAAAGGGAGAGGTGAACAGTCCCACACGGTATCCGCTTTTCTCAAGAATTGACGAGATCATTCGGGATACGGAGCCCTTGCCGTTTGTGCCTGCGATGTGAATAAACTTGAGACTGTCCTGCGGGTCACCAAGAAGTCGGCACAGCTCGGTTATTCGCTCAAGTCCCGGGCGGCTTCCCTGCCACGTTACGGAATGTATATACTGAAGCGCCTCTTCGTATGTCATCATCTCGATCCTCCGAAGGTAAGCTTTGAAAGCTTGTCGCAAAGTCCAATAAGCACAGGGATAAGCACGAGATTAAGCGGAATGAGAACAGCGTACTGGAATACTCTTGTAACGAAAAATCCCCAATACGTCTTTGAATCGTAAAGCATGCTTACCCAAATGGTGTTGATAAACAAACCGATAAGGCTGTTTATCACGGTTGGCGGTAGGATATTCTTCCAAAACGTGATTTTCTTCCACTTTATCCCTGTTTCAAGAGGGAATGTGGTTTCCTCGTTCTTCTTGTGGAGAAAAATGCCGTAAACCGCACCCATCAGCGCCGCGCAAAGGGTAAATCCGGGGAAATACGGTCCAAATGGAAGCACCAATGCCGCCACAAGGTCAGAAAGTCCGTACACCAAGGCGGAAACAAGCGGTCCGTACAGCACGGCAGCCACAACTACCGGTACAAAGCCAAATCCCACCTTTAGAGCAGGTGAGAGCATTGAAAGTCTGTCAAGCACTACCCCAAGAGCAACAAGCAGGGCAGTAAACGTGATCAGTCTTACAGTTTGATTCTTGTTCATAAACCAAAACCTCCCATAAACATCTGCGGACAGATATAATTCCGCATGCACATTTATGAGAGTAATAGGCTCTGTTAATGACAGCGGGATGCGATAAGGTGACCGCAGTCGAGCCTCAATTGAGGCAGGCTTTCGTTCGACAGACAACTCCCCGTTCCGCCGACACTTGACGCCACCGTATCTACTCTGTGTAGTTAATTTAAGAATTATTCGAAAAATCTTTCCGCACTCAAATTATATCACAACGCACTCTGTTTTTCAACAAGAATCGCGCCGGTTCAGCAAAATCTCACCTTTCAACAGATAAATGAAATTGCCGATATATTTTTTATGCGAAATAACAGTTCTCAGGCAAAGTTCCAGTTAAAGTGTATCGTCAGTCACGCCCATGCTTTCGAGAAGCTTCTTGTTGAACTCCTCTGCGGTGTTATAACCCATCTTCTTCTGTCTGTTGTTCATCGCCGCGATCTCGAGGACTACCGCAAGATTTCGTCCGGGATGCACGGGAATAGTCGTTGTGGGGATCTTTATACCCATAATATCAGTGTACTCCGTTTCAAGACCCATGCGGTCGTACATCTTTCCGTTCACCCAAGGCTCAAGGTTGATGATCATATCCACCTTTTCCGTTGCCTTTACCGAGCCCATACCGAAGAGTCTGCGCACGTCCACGATACCGATACCGCGAAGCTCAATGTAGTATCTGATTATCTCGGGCGACTGACCTACGATAGTCTTGTCAGATACCTTACGAAGTTCTACCGCGTCGTCCGCGATAAGTCTGTGACCGCGCTTGATAAGCTCAATGGCAGTTTCACTCTTACCAACGCCACTGTCTCCCATGATAAGTATACCCTCGCCGTACACTTCAACAAATACACCGTGACGAGTGATCTGCGGGGCGAGCTGTACATGGAGATAGGATATGATCGACGCCATGAAGTCGCAGGTGTTTTCCTCAGTTGAGCAGAGAGGCACCTCGAAGTACTCAGCCAGCTCAAGAAGAATTGGGTCAACCTCGTTTCCGTGAGTTACGACTACGGCAGCAGGGGCAAATTTGAGAAAATCAGTCAACCTTTCTCGCTTTGTCTCCTCGTCCATTTGCTTAATGAACATTGCCTCGGCGTTTCCGATCACCTGAATACGCTTTGGGTCGAAATGCTCGAAGAATCCCGCAAGTGCAAGTCCCGGGCGGTTGACATCAGAGGAGCTTATCATTATTCTCTTCGGATCTTCAGGGGTATATTCCACTTTCATACCCTTCTCGTTTATAAGTTTACCGAGATCAACTCTTGATGTAAGATCAGACATTGTATTTCTCTTTTCATATAATAATATTTTCAAGTAAATTATATCACACTGCGGCAAAAATTGCAACTCCAATTTCTCGTCACAAAACAGTACCATAATTTACCTAAAAAATTATACCTGTTCACAACATATTCACGAGACAGTGGTATAATTATAATGAATAATTATCTGTTGGCAAAGGAAACACAAAAATGAAAAAAATCATATCTCTGATAATATCCGCGCTTATGATCTGCACTCTTCTCCTCTCCATTACGGGATGCAAAGATGAGACAAGTGTGCTTGAGAGCTCAAAGGAAGAAAAAACCATTGTTATGACTGTTGGAGACTATAACGTTCCCCTTGAGATATACAGATATGCTGCCCTCAACCACAAGGCGGATTACGAAGCTTCACGTCCCGGAGATATCTGGAGCGGTGCAGAAGGTGAAGCTCTCATAGAAAAACTGAAAGAAGACACAAAAAAGACGGTAGTAAACCTCTACACTACCCTCTCTCTTGCTGCAAAGTACGGCATTTCACCTGACGACAGCTATTTCACAGATACCATTGACATCATGATGGATAATATGTACGAAAACTATGGCAACGACTACAACGCATATGTCAGAGAGCTGAAGAAATACAACATGACCGACTCCGTGTACAGATTCATCATTCGCAACGACCTCATCGCCGAGGAGCTTATGACAAAGATGATTCAAAACGGCGATATTGTTTACACCAATGAAGGGCTTCTTGAGATCTTGAACGGTGACGGATGCATCAGAGTAAAGCAGATACTCATTGCCTCTGACAACGGCAAGACTGACGAAGAAAATCTCGCCCTTGCAAATAAGATCCTGCTTAAGGTGAACATGGGCGAGGACTTCGATACGCTTGTACAAAAATACGGTGAGGATCTCTACATGTTCAGCAACCCCGACGGATATTATGTGTGCCGCGGAACACTTCATGAAGTCTTTGAGGACGTCGCGTTCTCCCTTGAGGTTGGTGAAGTAAGCGAAGTTGTCAAGACTAATGCAGGCTACAGCATAATCAAGAGATACGACAAGGAAGAAGAGTACATTGCGGCAAACTTCAACTCGCTGGCTGAATCCTACGCAAGAGGTCAATATAATCTGATACTTGAAGAGCACTCAAAGACACTTACCGTAACTGAAACCGACAAGCTGAAGGACTATCCCATACTAAAACTTGAATCCACAAAATAACGAGGAAGAACGTTCATGAGATCATACAGAAGCAAACGCACCCGAAACCACGGTGCAAAAGCGAAAAAAATAATATTTCGGATTCTGTTTGTCCTGCTTGCGGCAGTTATCATTGCTGTCTTGACTGTAATGCTTGGCAATCATCTTCTAAAAAAAGCAGAGCAGCTTGAAAGCGAGGAAAACGTGACTCCCGAGGATACGGAGTCGCCGTCAGTTGATGCGCCGGAAGAATACATCATTACAAGCACGGTTGCCCCTTCGGTTTTTGCCGTGACTGTGGACGTGCGTGATTATGAAGACATCACATCTCTCAGCGAAAAGATATCAACCCTCTCCCTTCACTACGACACCCTGATAATTCGTCTCGATGACGGGAAAGGCGGGCTTATATATTCGTCTCCCGCATTATGCTCCATTCTCGGACTCCCTGTATCAGACGAAGACAGCACACTCGATATGATCCGTTCGGCAGTTAAGACTGCAAAAAACAAGAGAATGCGCCTGTGTGCTGTAATTCCGTCATCCCTTGAAAAGTCCGCTCATGACTCCGCATCCGTTATCGACAGTGCGCTCATTTCGGAGCTTGCAGGGCTTGGCTTTGACGAAGTAATGATACGGCTCTCCGGCAGCGAGGAGTTCAACCGCAAAAATTCTCAGTCACTTCGTGAGTATCTTCTCCAATGTGATGAGAAAACCCTCTCGGCCTGTCTCATCGGAGTAACTCTCCCGGCGGAATGTTATGTTGAAGCATCATATGCAAAGCATATTCAGACAGTTGCCTCAGCAGTATCATTCCTTGGAATAAATTTCCCGACTGAGGGCATGACCACCACAACAGAAATATTCTCCTCAGTATCCCATGAAATAACTACCCTGCTTGGCAGCTTTACCGTGTACAACATGCGTCTGGTAATCGACGACGGTGATATCGCCGCGGTTGCCGCTGAATACACAGCCTCCGTGCACAGCAATATAAATAACGTATGCATCATGGGAACTTATCTTCCCGAAGAGATGGCATATGACCAGAACGCTCCGGTTGATATTGAAGAAACAGCCGAAGAAACCGAAGCCCCGGAAACACAGTCTCCCGAGAATCCTTATGCCAGCACGGGTGACTACTACGGAAACGGCGGCGAAACAAAAGAAACCACGTCCTCGGAAGATGGCAGCGAAAAATCAGATAAACCATGGTGGTGATAAGCAGTGGCTACCTTACCTTGTCTTATATTCTCCGATGACGGATATCTCTGTGATGAGCAGGGTGCTCTGACAACCATCCAAAGGAATTACGACATAAATGGACTCCGCTCTGCATTTGACAAGGCTCTCGGAAATGAGATCTTCTCATTCAAAGAGTTCTGCAAGGCGAAATCAGGTAAGAAAAACAGCAAATATCGTATATACCGCGTTTTCGGACTTGATGGCTATCTGTATGCATTCTGCGAAAAGAATTCTTTCCTGCACGACGAATACACCTTTGTATATCTTGCCCGTGACATATCCGAATTCTACAGATTCATGTCACCGTCGTCAAGCTATTATTCGGACTCCGCAGGCAGGATCATATACGAGCTATTATACCTTCGCGACAAGCAGAGATACGAGCCTCTATCCATCACCCCCGAAGCTTTTCTCACATTAAGTCGCATACCGCATCTTACGAAGGCGATTTTTGAGAACCGTCAGCCCATACAGAACTGCGACATATGTATTGCCACTGAACACACACTCTCCCATCTTCGTTCCTCTCCGTTGTTTTGCGACTCTGTACTCCGATTCAACGTAAGAGACCCTCTGTTTGAGAACTATTCGGACAAGTCTCTTTTGAAGATCCCCTTGGAGGCTTTTGTTGCAACACTTCTGCTATCTGCGGCAATAGCATCTGCTCTGTCATGTGACCGTCTGATCGACGTGACTTTGACACTGCTTTACACCTCAGCCTCAGTTCGAATTACAACGCACTCCGATAAATTTGACTGTAGCGTCAAATGCCTGGGAATACAAGATCTGTCCGTATTTTCTCACCCTGTTGACAGCTTCTCCCGAATTGCTTTCGTTATTGCGATGATATCGGAGCTTGATATATCCTACAGTTATAACAAGAACTCAGAAGAGTTGTCCTTGGATATTGTGATCGGTGGAGAGATCCCTCCCGACGCAGACTTCAAATACTGGGATCCAACGGACACTATCAATCATCTGACGGATGATATACAAAAGCTGTATGACTTAATAAACTAAAGCCGGGTATCTCTATCCGGCTATAAGTGTAAGTGCAAGTATCAGCACCTCGGCTCCTACCCCATCCTCTGATATAAGAAGCATTACTGCCAATATTATGAGTTCCTCTCTGCCAAACTTTCCTCTCAAGCTGTGAAACAGTTCACTTATTGCTGTTTTCTCCTTATAGTCAGAGTGAATGGGCACAGTATTTTCTTTCTGCGGAACAGGCTCGATTCCGGTGGCCTCATCATCCCTCGGCAAGTGGATCACTTCATCAGTGGGTGGGTGATGCTTTATCTCACCTTCTCCGACAAAGGCATTCCCCGCATATCCCGGGGGAGGGCTGTATCTGTTTGATCTTGCATAGTTTCTTGTGTACATACCTCATCCCCCATTTTTCCCCGACATATCGAGTCCGTACAGCACTGACATTATGTCTCCTATCTGCATCACGGACATACATTTGTCGATCATAGTGCATCTTTCTGCACTGAGATACGGTTTTAGCGCGGACATAAGCTTTGTGGCTCTCCCTTTGTTGAATTTGCTCTCGCCTCGAGGCTCTTTTTTCACCTCAACATTCCCCGCGACTTTCTGCTCATCTCCCGAGGCCCCTCCCATCATAGGAGAGAGCATAGACATGATCTCGGGCAGCTTACCCATTATGTCAGCACCGTCTACGCCTTTGTCTTCCTTGCCGCGCAGTTCCTTTACCATGGCCGAGAGCTCTTCATTCTGCATCAGCTTACTGATCACCTCAGAAATATCCGGTGTACTACTGCTCATCCCATCAGCCTCCACGCTTGAATTTGTCAATAAGATAAGTGGCGCGCTCTATATCGGAGTCAGTAACCTCGGAGAGAAGTGCGCGCAGTCGCCTTACCGTTTTTTCGTCAAGTTTCTTACCACCAATGTCTATCCCCGATGCCGAGAGAATTATTTTCAGCATAGTTGTCAGTTTTTCGTCCGGCATCCCCAGCATATTATTTATCATTGCTTTGTTTAACATACAGCACCTCCGTCTTGCTTTATCTGTATCATTATATTCAGCAGTCGGATTGCTGTTACTCACAGGAGTGTTTATGAAGATCCTTGTTTTTTCCGATTCTCACGGTAATCCCAAAAATATCGCCGACAACATCCGAGTTCACAAAAATGCGGGTGGAGTTGATCATATATTCTTCCTCGGAGACGGGGTGCGGGATTTTCTCTCCGCCATGGAGGAGTTTCCCGAAATTCCGTACAACTACGTCTTCGGCAACTGCGACTTCGGTATGACGGCTCCCGCCGAGATGAAGGGAAAGATTTACGAATCCCCCGTAGAGATCGGCGGCAAGAAATTCCTTATCATGCACGGCCACAGGCTTGATGTTAAGACCACCTATCAGCGGGCGGCTGACTACGGAATCGGGCTCGGTGCGGATATTCTCCTCTTTGGCCACACTCATCAGGCAGAGGACATCACCATCGACGGCTCGGACAGCGGCCACATCCGAATGATAAACCCCGGCTCATGTGCCAAGGGACTCTACCCCACCTACGCTTGCATTGAGATCGTGGGCGGGCAGGCAGTTTGCGGCTTCGGTCGGGCGTAAAATGAATTGAGTAAGCCGAAGGTTCTTCCCTCGGCTTTGTTTTTTGCAATCCGTTATTTACTTTCGTAAAATTATATTGATATTTGCGCGTTTGTATGATATACTGAATACAGAAAGGCGGTGGAATTATGTATATCGACTACTCACGGCTGTGGAAGCTGCTCATCGACCGCGGCATAACAAAAACCGAGCTGTCATCTCTTACGGGAATCAGCTCACGCGTGATTGCAAAGATGTCAAAAAATCAGACTGTGACCACTGACACGATTGCACGCATATGCGAGGTGCTTGATTGCGGTGTTGAAGACGTAATGGAGTGTGTCAGCGAGAACAGATTGTCACTTTACGAGTATTACAAGAAATTTGGAAAAGTAATAGAAGAAAACGAGCTGACAAAAAAGATCGAGTTTGAGAAAGACGGACAGAGATATGTGCTATACGTCACAAGAGCTGCCGCAACAAAAGCAACTCATATACACTGCAAGGACGACGGCTCGGTGTACCGCGAGCAACTCTATCCGTTCGGCGGATATACCAATCCGTCCCGAGTGGAAAGCGTGCTTGTAAAGCCACAACGCAAAGCAGACGAGACTGTTATCGTCGTAATCAAAGGCAAGCCGGGAATAATCACGGGACTTGACGAGGGAATATTTGTATCAAGCCGCGGCAAGATTAAAACAAATAAAGATATCTACGTAATGTCAGAGACAGCCTTCAAGCTCTTCGGGGGACAAAAATGACGATCCGCGCCCCGAAATACTACAAAGACTTCAAATGCATTGCAGATCGGTGCACCCACTCCTGCTGTATCGGCTGGGAGATAGATATTGATCCCGTAACGATGGAGAAATACGCTTCCCTCTCCGACGGGTACGGAAAAACGATTGCTGACAGTATTGACTCCGAGGACACGCCTCACTTTCGCCTTTATGCTGATGAGCGTTGCCCTCATCTCGACGAGCGTGGTCTGTGCAAGATCATCTCAAACCTTGGAGAGAACTATCTCTGCGACATCTGCCGCGAGCACCCGAGGTTTTATAACGACACCTCCCGTGGCAAAGAGGTGGGACTTGGCATGGCGTGTGAGGAAGCGGCAAGGCTCATTCTTTCGTCTGACGATTACGGTGAAATGATCGAGGTGGGTACGGCTGATGACTTTGATCTGCCCGAATTCGATGGAGTAATCGAGCGTGAACGGATATACACCGTACTCTCTGACCAAACTGTGCCGTATCAGAATCGGCTCGCGTCACTTTATGCCGAATACGACACGTTCCCGTCAACGCTGACTGATATTGAGTGGCGCGAGGTGCTCGACTCTCTTGAGTATCTTGACGAAAGTCACCGCGAGCTGTTCAGAGTATATCGCTCCGATCTCTCGACTGATGATAAGTTTGAGCACTTGCTTGAACGCGCACTCGCCTATTTCGTTTACCGCCACTGTTCTGCTACCGCAGATGAGGAAGAAGTGCGTGCCACACTCGGCTTTGCGCTGTTCTGTGAAAGGCTCTTGTCGTCGCTGGTTTTGTACGGAAATCCCGAGAGCATCGTTGAATACGCGCGCATAATCTCAGAGGAGCTGGAATACTCCGAGGAAAACACCGAAAGAATAAAAGAAGAATTCTTGTTTGCATAAAGAAAAAACGGGGTCAATCGACTCCGTTTTGGTTTATTCATACTTATCGTTATCCGCGATTAGTAAACCGCATCACAAAGCTTATGTTAATCCCTCGGCTCCTTCCGGGAGGGAGCTGTCACGAAGTGACTGAGGGAGAATGCGGCACAATCAAGATCAGCCATTCTTCCCGTCAACGCGTTCTCCTTCCACCGCAAGCGGTCCCCCTTCCTCCCGGAGGAAGGCTCTTACTGTGACGTCAATATATTCGCATACATTTTTGAAGTTTGTGTCAATCTGATGATTTGTAAACCGAATCACCCGCAATCCATAACCTTCAAATATTTCTGTACGAAACTCGTCTCTCTGAATACCGCTCTCGGTATAGTGTTGTGATCCGTCAATTTCTATAACCAATCGTGCTTTATGACAATAGAAATCCGCAATAAATTCGTCTATAGGCTTCTGCCTTTGAAATCGGACTTCATATTTTGACAAAAAGTCATACCACAGATGCTTTTCCTGTTGCGTGGCATTTTTTCATAAATTCTTTGCTAAAACAATGTTTTTCTCATTGTATTCAAGTGACATATAATCTCCAAACTACATGTTTTTTTGTGATAGCGTTTATTTTTGTCCGCCATCCTCATCGGGAACGTATTCCGCGATGTCCTCTATGCGGCAGTTGAGTATTTTGCAGAGGTTGTCAAGGGTATATGTAGTCACACCTGCATTTTTGCGAAACTTGTCAAGCATAGATGCACTTACATGATACTCCTTTTGCAACTTATATTGTGAGATTCCTCTCTTCTTCATTGTTTCCCAAAGTTTATTATATACTATCATCTCAACTCTCCCTAAAATATTGTATATTTTCATTATAAAGTATAGCCTAATACTTGACAATGCTCTCAAATGAGACTATAATAGTATATAATCTTATTTGAGACTATATATTCAGGAGGAAACGTAATGAGAGACTTTATTAAAAAGATTTGGAGTGGGCAGGTGTCTCCGGTGGAGGATTGGATGACCGAAACGGAAGAGATTAAAGAAATAGAGCGAATCAGAGCGAGGCACAAGGAAAGCCTGATACAAGCTCTGGGGGATGACGGGGCGGAAATACTCGAGAAATTCATAGAATGTGATAATGAAATTGAATGGATACATAACGAAGAAGCTTTCATCTGCGGAGTAAGATTCGCGGTGCAGTTTCTCGTAGGGGCGATTGAATAAAACAAAAAGCTGCATTGAATCTCGAACAAATGCAGCTCTTTTTATTAATTAACTTGGCGCAAAGCGTCAAATTTCACTCATGCGAAGCATGAATTTCACATTTCACAAAGTGGAATATTTCACATTGCGAAGCAATATTTCACTTTTTACGCCCATGCCATTGTGGTGGGCTTGGGGTCGCGGATTATTGCCTCGTTCAGTGCCGCCACCGCTTTTTTGAGTCCCTCGTCAATGGACATAAGGCTGTCTTCGTGCTCAATGGACACAGGACCGTCGTAACCCACAAGGCGAAGATTGTCGATGAGATCCTTCCACCATGCGATATCGTGACCGTAACCGATCGCTCTGAACACCCACGCACGGTTAAGCTCGTCACCGTAATGCTTTGTGTCAAGCACGCCGATCTTGGCTGTATTCAGCTTGTCGATCTTTGTATCCTTGGCGTGAACGTGGTGAATTGCGTCTCCAAGCATACGGATAGCGGACGCAGGCTCCATACCCTGCCATACGAGATGGGACGGGTCAAAGTTTGCACCGATAACGGGACCAACCGCCGCACGAAGCTTCAAAAGTGACTCCGTGTTGTAGCAGCAGAATCCGGGGTGAAGCTCAAGAGCGATCTTGTTCACGCCGTGAGATGACGCAAATGCCGCCGCGTCTTTCCAGTATGGAATGAGAACGTCGTTCCACTGATATTCAAGCACCTTCAGATAGTCGTCAGGCCAAGGGCAGGTTACCCAGTTGGGGTATTTTGCTCCGGGATGATCGCCGGGACAGCCTGAGAATGTGATGACCGTCTCTACTCCCGCTTTTTCCGCAAGGAGCACAGCATTTCTGAAGTCTCTGTCAAATGATGCAGCAATCTCGGGGTCGGGATGCACGGGGTTTCCGTGGCAAGACAGCGCCGCGATCTCCATGCCGTATTTTTTGAAGGTAGCCATCCACGCTTCAAAAGCCGCCTCGTCATTCAGAAGAATATCCGGGTCAGCGTGATCTTTACCGGGGTAGCCGCCACAGCCGATCTCAACCGTCTCGACGCCAAGCTCCTTCAGAATAGACAATGCCTCGTCAAGGGGCTTTTTTGCATACAGATTAGCGAAAACACATAATTTCATCGTTATTTATCCTTTCGCCGACTTCGAATCGGGTCAATCCTCGTATTTTTTAATGTAAACGTCACCTTTTTTGCCAACGATCTCCTCGCCGCAAAGGGTTCGTGTGCAGTTGTAGTTAAACACTGCCATAACACCAACGCCCTCAATCTCAACAGCCTGCATTTCATCGGAGTTTTCGATGACGGTAACCTTAGGCATCGGCTCGTCGGCAGTTGTGATCATGTAAGCATAAGTACCGTCGGTTTCCTTGGTGTGCGAAATGGTGATAATAAGCATGTCCGCATGGACGGGGTCGTCGGAAAGAAGCCTGTTGTTGCGCTTCCACGAGCCGACAACGTGAGGTGTTTCAACGGTGAAATCCGCGTTTCCAAGGGGTGTATAGCGAATCGCGTTGTGGATGAGTGAGCCGCTCTCGTGCTTTATCTCTCCCACTATGGGACACTGCTCAACGGTGGTGTTCACCTCACGGCGGAGGTCACATCTGAGTCCTGCGCCAAGGCAGATGAGGCCACCGGGAATTGCAAAGTCGGCAACGTAAAGTGACATATCCTCATGCACCGCCTGCTCGTAGATCACCGCAAGATCCCCGTCCTGCTTGCCGCCCGAATGTGAGGACTGCAGGCACTTTACCCACTGGAGACTGCCGGGGTTATCCTCCCACAATGCGGCTTCTTCTTCGTAGTATGCGGTAGTACCGGGTACTTTAGCAAAATCCCAAACAGGAGATATCGCTCTGTACTCGTCTCCCGTACGCATAATTACGTAATTTGTGCCGTATGCCAGGTTTTTCGAAAGAATTGCTTCCTCGTTACAATGCTCTGTACCGTGGATCGTGCTTGACTCGAATTTCACGCCGAAATACATGCCCTTTGTGTGGTGGCAGAGCATATGTGCCTGCTCGAAGTACTTTGTTCCCTCGAAACTTGTTCTGTTTTCAATGGATTCCCTGTACGCTTTGATCTCGTCGTGGCGTGGGAAGTCGGGCAAATTCTCAAAAGTGTGCAAAAAATAGGTAGACGCATCAATAGGTCCGCGGGAGAAATTGCGTCCTGTGCAAGCATAGTCATACACGCCGCAGTGGGTCATGTGTCTAAGTCCTTCAAGGATCATGTCAGCGATTATCTTCCGCTTTTCATCACCTATTCCGAAGCCTGTGCCTTCAAGCTGATTCTCAAGCTGTGCGATCTCGCCGAGAAGCACGCATCCGTATCCGCCCGAATAGAGGCGCGGGCCATGCTGGAAGAAGCTGTAGTCGGGCTGGATTCCCTCTCTGCAGGGCTGTGAGATATATACAGCGTTGGTTGCTCTCTCAACTGCAAATGTGACAGGCTCAACGTCCTCAGTCAGCACGCCGTACTTGATGGTGTTTGTCACGCCCCACATAAGGTTGGCACCTGTCCAGCGGAGCGCACCCTTGTTGAACATAAACGTGCCGCGGCGGATGATCTTCAGTGCGTTTTCCCGTCTGGTGTCGTCGATGATTCCGTCCATTTTGAAAAGAAGCGACGCCATAATGATAGGCATAGCTATCTCATTGTGCCACCAGTTTGTTGCCATAAAGTCGTGACAGAACCAGAAGTCCATGGCAGAAAATATTCTGTCTCTGTATTCTTTGTCCCCTACGAGCCGCTCTTTGCCGAATGCGGAAACAATGTCGCTCACCCGTCCGATGTGGTTGTAGGTATCCCATGAGCCCATGGTGCGGTCGGCATAGTTTATGTCTCTCCAATAGTGAAATCCGCTTTCCGGGTCAACGACCATTGCGTCGTAGTTTTTTTCTGCGTTAATGACAGTCTCGTCAGAGGGAGTGCCGCCCCATGCACCGCCGTAATATTTTTCTTTCAGCTTAGTTAACATATTTGCCACCTATATAGTCAGCGTACTAAAGAAAAGGAGGAGATGTCTCCGAAAAAAGCTATCTCCTCCGCTCTTATTGCTATTAGAATCTGTAGATATCGCCTGTCTTTGCAGATGTGTAGATACCTTCAAGGATCTGTGTGATGCAGTATGCCTGCTCGGGAAGAACTGTAGGATTCTTCTGCTCGCGAACTGCCTTGATCCACTGATATGCTTCCTTATCCTGAGGACTGTTATCATCTACGCCTTCGTAGAATGCTGCACCGCCTGAATTGAAGTTAGGCTCGAATGTGTACTGTCTGTTCTGACGGATACCGTTGATATGTACGCCACCGAACATGTCAGCGCCTGCCTTTGTACCGCAGATCATGCAGCAAGCCTCACGAACTTCAAGAGTGTTGAGCGCCCATGCAGCGTCAAGAGATACTGTAGCGCCGTTTTCCATTACGATGAAGCCGAATGCGGAGTCTTCTACTGTGAACTTATCGGGATCCCAGTTGCCCCATGCGTTGCCCTGCTCTGTGCACTTGTTGAGTGCGTGATAAGCTGTACCTACGCAGTACTTGGGCTTGTAGTTATCCATGAGCCAGAGGGTAACGTCAAGTGCATGTGTACCGATGTCGATGAGGGGACCGCCGCCCTGCTCATACTCGTTAAGGAACACGCCCCATGTGGGAACTGCACGACGACGAACTGCGCATGCTCTTGCAAAGTAGATATCACCGAATGTGCCGGCTTCCGCTTCTGCCTTCAGGTACTGAGCCTGTGCTGACTGTCTGGTCTGATAACCGATAGTGAGCATCTTTCCTGTTCTCTTGGAAGCGTCAAGCATCTTCTTTGCTTCTACAGAGTTGATCGCCATGGGCTTTTCGCACATTACGTGCTTGCCCGCTTCAAGTGCGTCAACAGTAATGAAGCTGTGTGCACGGTTGGGTGTGCAAACATGAACAACGTCGATTGTCTTGTCTTCAAGCAGTTCCTTATAGTCAGTGTAGGTCTTTGCGTCCTCTGTACCGAAGTCCTTCTTAGCCTGGAGAGCTCTTTCTTCGATAATGTCACAGAAAGCAACCATTTCTACGCCCGGTACTCTGGAAAGAGAGGGCATATGCTTGCCGTTTGCGATTCCGCCGCAGCCGATAATACCGACTCTGATGATATCTGATGCGTTCATTAACTTATCCTCCGGATAATAAATTTTTCGAAATTTTAGGGTGATTTGCATACTGAAACCACTTAAAGTATATAATAGAACATTTATTTGTTATTTTCAAGTAATCCTCGATATTTTTCATTCTGCTAAAGTGTTTTCGTATGGTTGCACAATATCGACAGGTGTAATTTAGTCAAAATAACAAAAGGAGCAAAGTACATTTTCGCACTCCGCTCCTCGCTTTATTTACTTATCCGTATTGCCTACTCGCTTGATAACAAGTCCCAGCTTACCCTGTACCTCACCGGACCAGATAATATGTCTCGGACACTTGTCAACGCAAATATCACAGCCTGTACACTTGGAGTAATCGATGTGTGCCATGCAGTTGTCAACGGTAATAGCGCCTGTGGGGCAGTTCTTTTCGCAGATCTTGCAGGCGATACATCCTACGTCGCAAACCTGGCGGGTGATCTTGCCCACGTTGTCGGACATGCATCCAACCCAGTGCTTACTGTCAAAGGGAATAAGCTTGATAATGCCCTTGGGACAAACATTGGCGCACACACCGCATCCCTTGCACTTTGTGTAGTCAACTACCGCAACGCCATCCTCAACGGTGATCGCATCAAAGGGACACGCCGCAACGCAGGTACCGAGACCCACGCATCCGTTAGGGCAGAGCTTGTTACCGCCACCGATCTTAGCAGCCGCAACACAGTCAGCAACGCCCTCGTATACGTATTTCTTCTTCGCCAGCTCATGAGTACCGGAGCACATGACCTGCGCTCTCATTCGAACAGCAGAGGCAGCCTCAACGCCCATGATCTCGGCTATCTTTGCCGCGACTTCAGCTCCGCCAACGGTACACTGTGTAACCTTGGCTTCTCCTGCAGATATAGCTTCCGCAAGTGCCGCACAGCCGGAAAATCCGCATCCGCCGCAGTTTGCACCCGGGAGACATTCGTTGATGCGCTCTGCTTTTTCGTTCTTCTTGACCGCAAACACCTTTGTTGCCACCGCCAGCAGAGTTCCTGTTGCAATACCCAGCGCGATAAACACGATTACAGGTAAAATAATTTTCTCAAACATATCTCCGCCTCCTTAGAACTTCATTCCGGAGAAACCGGAGAATGCCATAGCTGCAAGACCTGCGGAAATAAGCAGAATCGGGAATCCCTTGAATGCCTTGGGCGGGTCCGCAAACTGAAGTCTTGCACGAACTCCTGCAAAGATAACGATTGCAAGAGTAAATCCGAGTGCCGCAGAAAAACCGAATACAACGCTCTCGGGGAAAGAATATCCCTTTTCGATATTAACAAGAGCTGAGCCGAGAACCGCACAGTTTGTTGTAATAAGAGGGAGATAAATACCGAGAGAGCTGTACAGCACGGGGATGAACTTACGCAGGAACATCTCGATAAACTGTACGAGAGTAGCTATAACAAGGATAAATGCGATGGTTTTGAGGTATTCCATCTTTGCGGGAACAAGGACAAGGTGATACACCGCCCACGTTGCCGCAGAGGAGACCGTCATAACGAACGTTACCGCCATACCCATACCCAGTGCGGTAGAGGGCTTGTCGGAAACTCCGAGGAAGGGACAGCATCCGTAGAAGCGGGAGAAAATGAAGTTCTCCGTAAGGATGGCTGTAAACATTATAAGAAATATGTTTTCCATTCTGACCCTCCTTATTCCTTATTACCGTTATCCCCATCGGGGAGATGAATAAAATGTCTTCTCTTTTCAAGCTTTGCAAGATATTCGGAATAATATCCGTGCTCCGTAGCGTCGGTTCTAAGCTCGTCCAGTCTTCCCTTTTCGGCAGACACGTTTCGTATCTTCTGAACCAGTGCAATAAGGCATCCGAGAGTGAGGAACGCGCCTGTAGGCATAAGGAAGATAGTTGCGGGAGAGAACCAGTCACCGAGAATCTGTACACCGCCGGTACCGTCAGAGCCTGCGAACAGCACACCGCTGCCGAGAAGCTCACGAACAGCCGCAACTGCAATAAGCGCTGCCATAAAGCCAAGTCCCGTGCCAAGTCCGTCTACTATAGAACGGATGGGACTGTTTTTCGATGCAAATGCCTCTGCTCGCGCAAGAAGAATACAGTTTACAACGATAAGGGGAATGAAAAGTCCGAGAGACGCATCAAGAGCGGGGAAAAACGCCTTGATAAGCAGCTCAACCGTTGTAACAAAACCTGAGATGATAACTATGTATGCCGCAATTCTTACCTGCTTGGGTATGTATTTACGCAGCAGAGATATAAACAAATTCGAGAATATAAGCACCGCAGTTGTCGCCGCACCCATACCGATAGCGTTAGATACAGATGTGGTCGTCGCGAGAGTGGGACACATGCCGAGAAGCTGTACGAATATTGGGTTGTTTGTCAGCAGTCCGTCCTTCAATACTGAAACAAGTGAGTTTTTCTTCATAAAGCTCCTCCTTTCACTGTATCATTCTCGCAGCACGTGCCGCGTTTTCGTTTTCTGTTATCTCATACACGTCAATTTCAACATCAAGTGCCTTGTTTACGGCTTCGACTACAGCTCTGGAGCTGAATGTGGCACCGGAGATAATATCAGCCTCTGCCGCATCCGACTGTCCGTTAAACTGCGACAGGAAGGATTCGCCCTGCACCTTTGTGCCGATACCGGGAGTTTCCGACATGCTGACTATCTTAATGCCATAAACTGCACCACTTGGGTCTATGCCTACCATTACGTTAACGTCCCCACCAAAGCCTGAGCCTGTAGAGCTTACGCAATAACCAATGGGCTCACCGTCACGGTAAACGATAAAAACATCTTCGCCGCTCTCGGTTATGTATTCTCTTGTGTCGTCCCCCTCGGGGAATATTGCGAGGATCGCCTTCTGCTGCTGGTTTGCCGCATTTTCCGCTATCTTATCTGCGGTAATGCTGTTTACTACTGCAAGAAGAAGTGCAATACATGTACAGATCGCAGTCAGGACTGCAACAAGCTTGACGAGATATGCGGGAGAGGTGTTTTCCACCCCATTATCTTCATCAGCTTCATCGGTTACTGTCTCCGGCTCCTTGCTTTCGAACGTTTCCGATACTTCATCCGCTTTGGCGTCAGCCTCTATTTCGCGGTCCTTTTCTTTGACCTCTTTAGCGGATGTTTCCTTTTCAATAACCGCCGCCGCTGCCTCTGCAGGAATGAATTCCATCTCATCCACAATGGGAGCAGATGTATCATTTGTATTTTCACGAATGTTTTCGGCGGATTGTAGCTTCTTATTTTCCATTAGCTTTACCTCCGAATCTGCGCGGCATTGTAGCCTTGTCAATATACCAAACAAGCATATTCATAATAAGAATTGCAAATGATACGCCCTCGGGATAGCTTCCGAAATAGCGGATCATTACTGTAATAACACCGCATCCCACGCCGAAAAGCAGTCTGCCGCGGGGTGTTACGGGAGACGTCGAATAGTCGGTAGCCATAAAGAACGCACCGATCATAAGTCCGCCTGCGAATACTTCATAAAGCATGAAGGACAGCGATGACATGTCTCCTCTTGCGAACACGAGAGTGAGAAGAGCCACTGTGCCGATATATGCCACGGGGATGTGCCATGTTATGATGTGTCTGATAATGAGATACAGTCCGCCAAGTGCAAGAAGCACTGCAGAAACCTCCCCGATGCAGCCGCCGATGTTGCCTATTACCATATCGGTGATGCCAACCTGAGGTAGTACACCGGATTTCAATGCTGCGAGAGGAGTGGCACTTGACACTATATCAGCCTCCGCCATTTCCCACGCAAGAGAGTTGATGCGGTTTCCGGGGGCTGTATATGATGTGGCAGACATGTTGCTTGCCCATGCGGAGAACAGGAAAACTCTCGCCGCAAGTGCAGGGTTGAGGAAGTTCTTGCCGATACCGCCAAACAGCTGCTTTACCACAACTATGGCGATGAATGCGCCGATCACAGGCATCCAAAGCGGCACGCTGACAGGCAGATTCATGGCAAGGAGCAAGCCCGTAACAGCCGCGGAGAAATCCTTTACAGTAATGGGTCTGTGCAGAATTTTCTGTGTAAGCGCTTCAAAAATCACACAAGCACCAACGGAGAGAATGCCCAAAGCGAGAGCTCTCCAGCCGAATATGTACACGCCCCAGATAAATGCGGGAATGAGTGCGATTATTACCTCCAGCATAACGGTGGACGTGGTCTCGTGGCTCTTTATGTGAGGCGACGGAGCGACCGTGAGGAAGCCGGGCATCTCGATCTTCTTTTTAGTCTCCGCCTGTGAGGCAGAAGCTTTATTTTTTACGTTGTTGTCCATAGACACCTCGTCAATTTGCTTATTTCTGTGAGTTCAGTGCGGCGAGTCGGCTCTTTTCCGTTCTTATAGCCGCCTTGGCAACTCTGATGTGCTGTACAATTTCCACACCGCCCGGACAGTTGTAGGAGCATGAGCCACACTCAACACAGCTCATTGCGCCGTACTTTTCAGCGTTTTCAATATCGTTCTGCATGGAGAACTGTGCGATATACATTGGCATAAGATGCATTGGACAGTGGTTGATGCACCGACCGCAATGTATGCACACAGACGGGAGAGTGCTCTTTCTGCCAAACTTTTCGGAAAGGACCAAAATAGCACTTGTGGATTTGGTAATGGGCATCTCGGGGTCCCACTGCGCCGCACCCATCATCGGTCCTCCGCTGACGATCTTCTTCGGCTCCTTGACAAGCCCACCGCAGAACTCGATCAGATCGGAAAAGCTTGTGCCGATGGGAACGAGAAGATTCTTCGGTCTCTTTACGCAGTCGCCGTCAACGGTTACGATACGGGATGTGAGAGGTGTTCCGAATGCAAATGCCTTGTATATTGCAGAACAGGTCTCGGGGTTGAAGATAACGCATCCCACGTCCGCCGGGAGCTTGCCGTTTGGCACTTCTCTGCCTGTGAGCGCGTAGATAAGCTGACGCTCGTCACCCTGAGGATACTTTGTCTTAACTACCTTCACGGAGATCATCTTACTGCCGGCAGTCAGCTTTTCAAGTATCTTTATAGCATCAGGCTTGTTATCCTCAATTCCGATATAAGCCTCGCCAATACCAAGAGCCTTGAGGAGTATCTTTATACCGTTGATAACCGTTGTGGGCTGTTCGAGAAGGAGTCTGTGGTTAACCGTGATAAACGGCTCGCACTCCGCGCAGTTTATGATAAGCTTATCAACTCTTCCAAGCGCTGACTTCAGCTTTGCATATGTAGGGAACGCCGCACCGCCCATACCTGAAATGCCCGCGTTACGAATAAGTGATACTATCTCCGCAGTGGTTATGTCCGTCAGCTTTTTCTCCGTCGGCTTATTGTCTCGGCAAAGCTCGTTGAGCTTATCGTTTTCGATAACAACATGCTCAACGGATGCACCGGAGGGAATAAGCTTTTTTACTATATCAATGACCGTGCCCGAAACGCTTGAATGAACTGGACAACCCAGCGCACTCTCAGGCACATCTCCTATCTTCTGTCCGATAGTTACACGGTCTCCCTTTTTTACACAGGGAGTAGCCGGTGCACCGATATGCTGTACCATGGGAATGGCAACAGTCTTCGGAGCTGCCATGGGCTCTATTCGTCTGTGTGAGGTATTCTTATATTCTTCAACATGGATACCGCCCCTGAATGTATATGCCAACTATATCACCTCTCCGCTTAATTTCGCAAATGTATAATTTCACAAATACATTATACCTTATATCTACACCAAATTACAAGAGGATTTCCAAAATTCCTTATCAATTCATGCAAATTTCTCTTTGTTATTTACAGAAATATATTAAAAAAGCACAAAAAACACCTCCGAGCAGAAGAATCCGTTCAGAGGTGTGTATGTTATTCAGTTTGCACGAATTAGCCGAGCAGATCCTCTGCGTCAACTTCTTCAAAGTTCTTTGCACCCTTGATGGTCTTCACCTTAACCTTGCTGCCGGGATCGTTGAGAGTGAAACCAAGTTTAGCCTCTACGTCAAAGGCAATACCGGAAATATCAGCGGAAACCTCGATCTCGGTATCAAATCCTACGATGTATTCCTTGCGGTTTACAGTGATAGTGCTCTTGAGGTTTTCAACAGAGAGACCGGGGAGGTCAAGGTCTGCGGCATAGCCGATAATGGACATAACTCCACCGATCATGTCGTTGATGTCGTCTGTGTCGATCTTCAATTCAACAACACGGTTGCCGCCGTCACGTTCTACGTCAGCATCCTCAAGGAGATCTTCGAACATATCCTTGAATGCGTCAATCATAGCTGTAGCTTCAGTGGGCATCTGGTCCATAACATCGTCCATGTCCATGCCTTTAAGCTCGTCTGCGAAATCGTCAATGTAATCGCTTACATCGGATTTTGCTTCGCCTTCTTCGCCCATAGCATTGTACTTAACGTAGAGCCAACCGTCGGAGTAAGCGATCTCGCCTTCAATGGGATCGGAGAAGTCTTCGCCACCGCCGTATGCGCCGAGAAGGCTTGCCATATCAGAAAGGTCAACCTCGAAGGACGCGTAGAGTTCGAGATCGTCGATATCGTCAATGCTTGCCACCTGAATCTTACCGCTTACGGGAATATCCATTCCCATACCCATTACGGAAGCGTCAACTGCTATTTTGTAGTCGATGTCAAATGCGTCAAGCTCGGATGTCTTCTCGATAGCATCGGGAATAAGCTCATCCGCAGGCTTCTGCTTGCATCCTACGAGAGTGAACATGGAAACTACCATGAGCGCTGAGAGAAGTAATGCTGTTAATTTTTTCATTGTCATGTCTCCTAAAAACCTTGCATTTATTTGCATATATATGCATCTGCTTTGATTATATCACAGTTGTTTCAGAATTGCAACAGATTTGTGAATAAAAAGCAAGTGTGTGGCTCAAAAATCTCTCTCAAAAGAGAAATTCGGGAACAGGCGAAGGAAGTCTACGCAGTCCTTACCTACGGAATATGTTTTTCCGTTAAGATAAGAAAGCTCACCCTCGAATTCGAACTCCACAGACGAGGAATAAAGCGCCTGGGATGAGAAGCCAAGACGTCTGTCCTCGGCATTTTTCGCATACTTTCCCTCTCCAAGCAGTGGATGACCGATGTGCGCCATGTGCGCTCTGATCTGGTGAGTTCTGCCTGTGATAAGATCAATGGCGAGAAGCGTAAGATCGTGCTTACCGTTATATGCCAGCGACTTGTACTTCGTTATTATCTTTCGGGAACCGTTAACCTCTCTGTCAAAAATACGAACTGTATTGGTTCTGTGATCCTTGGTGTGATACGCGGTAAGAGTTTTTTCTCCGCTAAGTTTTCCGTGAACAGCGCAAAGGTAACGCTTGCGGACTCGGTTTTCGCGGATCGCTTCATTGACAGCACGCAAAGTCGGTGCGTTTTTCGCAAGTATCACGATGCCGCCGGTGTTGCGATCGATTCGGTTACAAAGTGCCGGGGCAAAGGAGTTTTCAGAGTCGGGGTCATACTCGCCCTTGTTCACAAGATAGGCAGTAAGGGCAAAGATAAGTGTTTCCCTCTCGGCTCCCTCGGCGCGGTTTTTGTCTCCCTCATCTCCAAGATGAACAAGAATACCAGGCTTTTTATTGCAGAGAAGAATATTCTCGTCTTCATATACGATGTCGGGCTTTACCTTAACTTTCGAGTAGTCGGGGGCTCCGTCACTCTCACCGAAGAACTCGTCGGGAATGTACATCTCGATTTCATCTCCAAGTGAGAGAATATCATTCTCATGAGCACGACCGCCGTTAAGCTTGATTCTCTTTGTGCGGATGAACTTGTACAGCAGGGATTTGGGCATGCCCTCTGTCGCCTTCATTACAAACTTGTCAAGCCGCTGACCTGCATCATTGTTGTTCACGGTAAATTTTCGCATTATTATCTCCGATAACTAAAAGACAAAGGCGGAGAGTGTTTGCTCCGCCAATTTGTTGTTTATTAGGATTTCCTGTGTTAATTCTATAATCGAAATACTCCACCATCCACAGACAAAGAATATCCGATATTGACCCCGTTATTTTGTTCCGAACAGTCTGTCGCCTGCATCGCCGAGGCCGGGAACGATGTATTTGTGATCGTTAAGACAATCGTCGAGAGCTGCGGTGTAAACTTCAACATCGGGGTGATCTTCAAGCATCTTCTGTACGCCCTCGGGTGCAGCAACGAGGCAAAGGAGCTTGATCTGCTTGCATCCGCGATTCTTCAGCATGGTGATAGCGTCAGATGCGGAACCGCCTGTTGCCAGCATGGGGTCGCATACGATGATGTATCTGTCCTCAATGTCAAAGGGAAGCTTGCAGTAATATTCAACGGGAAGGTGGGTGTCGGGATCGCGGTAAAGACCGATGTGTCCTACCTTTGCAACAGGCACCAGTGTGAGAATACCGTCAACCATGCCGAGACCTGCACGAAGGATCGGGATGATGGCCATTTTCTTGCCGTCAACCTTCTGAGCGATCATTTTGGATACGGGTGTTTCTATCTCAACGTCAACAACAGGGATATCACGTGTTACCTCATAGCACATGAGCATTGCAATTTCCTCCAGAAGCTGTCTGAAGTCCTTGGAGCCTGTATCCTTTTCACGCATGATGCTGAGCTTATGCTTGATGAGAGGATGATCTACAACATGGAGGTTAGTGAGTTCCATAATAAAGTTTCCTTTCGCCTGCAAATTTATTTTTCTCTAGACATTATACCCCATTTTGCGCCTCTTTTCAAGGGCAGGAGAACAACTTTTTCGTCTCCCATGATATTTTTACAAAAAATCGTTTACAAGATGCGCTCGGTTGTGATAAAATACATTCAAGAATGAAAATAAGGAGCCGACCGATGAATAATACACGCCACACCGTATCTGTCCTCACTCTCGGATGCAGAGTAAACCAGTATGAGTCTGATGCTTTCTCCGCGGAGATGAGATCCCTTGGTCTTGACATAGTTCCGTTCGGTGAAAAGTGCGATATCGCCATTGTCAACACCTGCACGGTTACAGCAGAAAGCGACCGCAAATCCCGTCAGATGATCCGTCGTGCGTCGCAGAACGCAAAGCAAGTGATCGTCACAGGATGCTACTCTCAAATTGAGGCAGACGAGGCGTCAGGTATTAACGGAGTTGTATACGTTTGCGGAAACAGCGGTAAGCACACTCTTGCAAAAACTGTCCGACAGATCGTAGACGGCGAGTACAGCGGTGAAGTTAACTCGGTGACTCCCCCAACAGACCCCGGCTCCGTAAAGATGACCCTCTCCACTCCCATGCGTACACGCTCATATATTAAGATCGAGGACGGATGCGAGAACAAATGCGCCTACTGCATCATAAGTAAAGCCCGCGGTCCTGTCAGATCAAAGGCACATGACAAAGTTCTATTTGAGGCGGCAGAGTTAAGCGGCGGAGAGGTTGGCACACGGGAGATCATCCTCACGGGTATCGAGACCGCGTCATACGGCATGGATTTTGAAAACAGGCTTCCGTACGGTCACAGCCTTGCGGATCTGATAAACGAAGTGGAAAAAATCGAAACGGTCGAGCGAATTGGACTTGGCTCCCTTGACCCCACGGTTATGAGTGAGTATTTTGTATCAGCCGTCGCCGACTCAAAGAAGCTTCTTCCCCACTTCCATTTGTCGATACAAAGCGGATGCACCCGCACACTTAACAGAATGAGACGCAAATATAACGCTGACATGGCTCTTGCCGCAGCGGAGAGAATGAGGACAGCTCGACCCGATGTAACCTTTTCGGCGGACATCATCGTAGGTTTCCCCGGTGAGACTGACGAGGATTTCAGAGAAACTCTCGAATTCTGCAAAAAGGTAAGATTCCTGCATCTGCATATCTTCCCCTACTCCAAGAGAACGGGCACGGAAGCAGCTGAAATGGAAAATCAAGTTCCGGAAGAGATCAAGCGTGAGCGATTCAACAGCCTCGAGGCAGAGGGAAAGCAGATCAATGCTGAGATCATATCACAGTACATTGCAGATCACAGCGAGAGCACAAAAAGTCCTGTTCACGTGCTGATTGAAAAGAACACCGGCAAGGATTCCTCCGGTCACAGCGAGCATTTCGTGGAAGTGAAGATCAAAAACTGCACTGCTCCCGTAGGCTCGATTGTAAAAGCATATTTAAGCGGCACCGACGGTAAATTCTGCACGGGAAGCATGGCATAGAGAATAAAACAAAACGGAGTGTGATAACTCCTTTTTTGTTATTGGTAAAGCAAGCAGAAAAATCAGATCCTTCGACTACGGGCTGCACCCTTCGCTCAGGATGACAAATAATGCTGTCGCTATCCTTGGCTCAGAGCAGCTCACGCCATAGTACGTCATCCTGAGCGTAACGAAGTGAAGTCGAAGGATCTCAAAAAAGACCCCGGGTGAGGTCTTTTTACCGTTTGGTTAATAATCTACGAAAACTCTGCTGTATACAAGGCGCAGATGCTTCAGATTCGGCATCTCGTCAAAAACCGATCTGTCAAACAGCATTTGCTTTCTGTTGCTACTATTATCTATGCTATCGAAAGAGACGTACTCCAAATTCG
>SVSK01000026.1 GCA_015064345.1 Oscillospiraceae bacterium
AATACTGTGCGGTATCAATAAAGTTGATACCGCAGTCGAAAGCATATGCAAGAACACGGGCAGCCTCATCCTTGGGAAGTGCCGCCTGCATTCCGGAGACGGTCAGTGAGCCTATAGCGAGCCGCGAAACCTCGGGTAGCCTTGCCGATAGAACCGTTCTCTTGATTTTTTCCATATTCAATTAGAGTCCCAGGTATTCCTTGAGCAGAGCCGCCATAAGTTCATCTCTGTCGATACGACGGATCATACCGCGGGCATTTTTGTAGTTGGTGATGTAGGTGGGGTCCTCTGTGAGAACGTATCCTACGAGCTGGTTGATGGGATTATAACCCTTCTCGCTCAAAGCGTCGTATACCGCGCGCAAGAGCATTTTGCGTTCACGGTCACGCTCTTCTTCACGAATGGAAAAGGTTATGGTTCTGTCCATATCATTTTTCATTTACGATACCTCCGTGATATATGAAAGTAGTTTATTTTTGAATTAGTCTCTGTAGAGAGGGTACTTTTCGCAGAGCTTTGTAACTTCAGCTCTGATATATTCGCGGCTGCCATCGAAATCCTTTGCTGCAAGACCGATGAGGTGAGCGAGGGTCTTCATGTCATCTGTGCCAAGACCGCGGCTTGTAACTGCGGGAGTACCGATTCTGATACCGCTTGTTACGAAGGGAGACTGAGGATCGTTGGGGATAGCATTCTTGTTAACTGTGATGAGAACGTCGTCAAGTCTGTGCTCAAATTCCTTACCTGTGAGGTCGAAGGGTCTGAGGTCGCAAAGCATCAGGTGGTTGTCAGTACCGCCGGAAACGAGATTGAAGCCTTCTTCAAGGAGTCCCTTTGCGAGAGCCTGTGCATTGTCGATGATTCTCTGCTGGTAAGCCTTAAATTCGGGAGTAAGAGCTTCACCGAATGCAACAGCCTTAGCTGCGATAACGTGCATAAGAGGACCGCCCTGTGTTCCGGGGAAGATAGCCTTGTCGATAGCCTTTGCAAACTCTTCCTTGCACATGATCATGCCGCCGCGAGGACCGCGAAGTGTCTTGTGTGTTGTTGTGGTTACTATGTCTGCGTGAGGTACGGGAGAGGGATGGAGACCTGCTGCAACGAGACCTGCAATGTGAGCCATGTCAACCATGAGAAGTGCGCCGTTTTCGTGAGCGATTCTGCCGATTGTCTCAAAGTCAATAACTCTGGGGTATGCGGATGCACCTGCAACTACCATCTTCGGCTTGTTTTCCTTAACGAGCTTTTCAAATTCGTTGTAGTCGATGTATCCGTCATCGTTTACGCCGTAAGGTACGAAGTTGTAGTTCTTACCGGACATATTAACGGGGCTACCGTGTGTGAGGTGACCGCCGTGAGCAAGGTTCATGCCGAGTACTGTGTCGCCTACGTTAAGAAGAGCGAAGTAAACTGCCATGTTAGCCTGTGCACCGCTGTGGGGCTGAACGTTAACGTGGTCAGCGCCGAAAAGCTTCTTTGCGCGTTCGATAGCGATGTTTTCTGCGATATCCACTACCTCGCAGCCGCCGTAATAACGCTTTGCAGGATAACCCTCTGCGTATTTATTCGTAAGTACGCTTCCCATAGCGAGAAGTACTGCCTTGGATACTACGTTTTCAGATGCGATGAGCTCGAGACCTCCGCGCTGTCTTGCAAGTTCTTTCGCAATAACGTCACCGATCTCAGGGTCAATTGCCTGAAGATTATTGATCATTTCGTCAACTTTAATATTCATGTTTTGTACCTCCATATTTTACCTCGGAAGAGGTGCAATTATTTATCAAGAGAAAAATATCTCCTCAATATAATATTATACCAACAAAGATTCGAAAAAGCAATAGAAAACCCAAAAATATGGCATAGTCAAAAAGTGAAAATTATGGGACGAAACTCGGAGAAAAAATATGCATCTTGTTATTGTATTAGCGCGATAGTGCGTATAGTAAAAACTGACAAAAGTTAATAAAAAAATATTCCTTTGCTATTGACAATATATGCACTTTGGTGATATAATTTCAGTAGGTAACCATCGCTTTTTTTGCGGTGCCCAAAAACAATCCGACGGAGGGGTTATATGCCGACATACAACAGATTGCTTATAGCCTCATCAAAGGGCGGGGTAGGAAAAAGCACTACCGCACTCGGATTGTCCGTAGCTTTTGCGAAACTCGGTAAGCGGGTGCTGCTTGTTGATCTTGACGTCACCAGCCGTAGCCTGGACATGCTTCTCGGAGCGGAGGGTGATACCATCTCGGACTTCGGAGACGTGATTGACGGAGGAAATATCTCTTCTGCCGCTATTACTCCCATTGACAGTCTTCCCTTGCTCAAGCTTATTTCCGCATGCAATATGGACAGGCTGGTCTCTCTTGCAGACGAACAAAAGCAATCTCACGAAGAGCTTATCAGAGCGGGAGTTGAACGGATCGTTGCTGACGGAGACTATGACATTTTGGTTTGCGACACCGGCGGAGGGCTCGATTTTGCCTGTGCTGTTGCAGACTTGTTTAATATGACTGTTATCACCTCCGAGCAGGGAAAGACCTCCATCCGCGGTGCTGAATATGCAGCGTCAAGACTGATGGCTAAGGGAGCGAAGGTAATGCGACTGGTGATCTGTGCGTTTGATCTCGGTGCGGTGAAAAAGGAAAACCGTGCGGGCATTATCGAGATGATCGACTCAAGTTCTCTTGTGTGCGTTGGCGTTGTTCCGTTCGACGAAAAGCTCCAAGGGCTTCAGGATAGAGGAAAGCTTCCCGCAGAGAAGTCAACAACTGCCATAGCATACAAAAATATCGCAACAAGAATCTCCGGCTACGACGTCAAGCTGTTTGAGGGAATGGGTAAGCTCTCAAAACGACGCGAGCTGGCGCTATAAATTCGGTAAACAAAAAGTTACATATACAGCATAATTGAAAGGAACTGATGAAATGGATATTGCTCTCATTGCTGACGACACCAAAAAAGAACTTATGACACAGTTTTGCATTGCATACTGCGGCATACTGTCAAAACACAATATCTGTGCCACCAGTATCACAGGTAAGTATGTGCAGGAGGCGACAGGACTTGAGATAGAGAGGCTTCTTCCCGGTTCTCACGGCGGTGCACAGCAGATAACATCCCGTATCTCATACAACGAGATCGACGTTCTGCTTTATTTCCGCAGCACAACACCCAACCATGTTTACGATGAAAACGAATACAATCTTCTCCGTATGTGCGACGTTCACAACGTGCCCATGGCAACAAATATCGCAACTGCGGAGGTGCTTATCTGCGCGCTTGACCATGGGGATCTTGACTGGCGTGAGATCGTTAATCCTCGCTCTGACTACAACAAGCGCAGACGCGGCATGACTTATTGATGAAGACAAATTGAGACTTTGGACCGGGCGGCTTTATGTTGCTCGGCTAAAGTCGCGACTAATAGCGTCTTGTAATGCTCACCCTGTGAGAAGACTGCGAGACGTTATTTTCTTTTGCATTAGAAATGAGGTATTTTTATGATAAAGTTACTCTGTCTCGGAGACGTAGTCGGGGAAGAGGGCGTGTCCTTTCTTGAGTCCGGCGGACGGCTTCGCAAGCTGAGAGAGAAATATTCGGCTGATCTTGTGGTGGTAAACGGCGAGAACTCCGCTCAGGGAAACGGCATTTCCGTAGACTCGGCAACTCGACTGTACGACTGCGGTGCTGATATCATCACCGGCGGCAACCATACTTGGAAGTGGCGCGAGGTCTACTCCATGCTTGACGACGGGGAATACATGATCCGTCCTGCTAACTATCCCGCAGAAGCTCCCGGAATGGGATATGCTATCGCGGATGTGAGAGGATATCGGGTGCTCGTGATAAACGTGCTGGGTGTGGTTTATATGGATCCCATTACCCCACCGCACCTGACCGTAGAGAGAATACTGAAGAACGAAAAAGGTCGGTACGATCTTGCAATCTGCGATATTCACGCGGAGGCGACAAGTGAGAAAATGTTCTTTGCGCGGTATTTCGACGGAAAATTGGCTGCTGTATTCGGCACACACACTCACGTTGCAACAGCGGACGCGCAGGTATTGCCGGGTGGCACGGGCTATATTACCGATCTTGGTATGTGCGGCTCAATGAACGGCATACTTGGAGTAAAGAGTGAATCGATCATCCATAAGTTCACTGTGAAGACTCCAAATAAGTTTGAGCCTGCTACGGGAAACTGCATGATAAACGGTGCGTACTTCGAGCTTGATGAAAAAACAGGGAAGTGCACCCGCGCAGAACGGGTAGAATTCAGATAAATACGAAAAAACCGAAAATCGGAGAGCGGAATTGAAACTGAAACGAAAAGTATTGAGTACCGTCGCTGCTCTGGGGGCTTTGCTTGCTGTGCTTAGCATGACCTCTTGTGCTTCCGTTAAAGGAAAGTGGGCGGAAATTAAAACTGAATATGCGCTGCTCCGACAGGAATGGGACGAGATAAGGGAGTTCTTCGGTGAGCGGCAGTGGAGCACCGAAGCTTCGCAGTACGCTGTTATTGATACGCAGGATGCTGAAGTGGCACCCATGCTTGGGATGACTCCTCATACGGAGCTGCTTGACTCACCCTACAACAGCAAGGACAGCGTGGCGATTCTGAAAGCTGTGGGGGATGCGGATGGCGGACTTACCCTCAGAGGGAGTGCGGTCAGCGATGCAGAGCGGTACGGCTACACCTCTGTACCCTACTTCACCGACTACGGCGAGGATGCGGTGCTCTCTGCTCTTGCATCGGCAGGAATATCGGCAAGGGTAAAGACGGTGGACAGTCCTGCACCTGCGGGAGAAGTGTTCGCCATAAGCTACGCGGGAATTTCTGACAGCGAGGGATTTTACATAAACCCGTCAGTTAAGGTGACGTTGTATGTAAGCGGAGAAAAAGTCGCACCTGTGGCAAGCAAGGGAGACGGACTGGTTTACCTTACCTTTGACGACGGCCCGTCTGCAAAGACTACGTTGGCTCTGCTTGACATACTTGACACCTACGGTGTGAAAGCTACGTTCTTCACCCTTGGATCAGCGGTGGAGAAAAACCCCGACATTGCTAAAAATATCATAGACCGTGGTCACTCCATCGGTTGCCACTCGTTCACCCATGTGTATGAGGATATCTATGTGTCCCAAGGAGCACTTGAAAACGAGGTGATCCTGTGGGAAAAGGCAGTAAAGGCTGCGGGAGTGGATCTTGAGGGTATGGAAAAGCTCTTCCGATTCCCCGGCGGCTCCGTTGGCGGTAAGCTTGAGCTTGATATGCTTGATACTATGATGAATATGCTTTCATGGCACGGGTACACTGTGTTCGACTGGGGCGTGACTATTAACGATGCCATGCTTCACACTGCGGAGGACGGTGTTGGCTCGTATGACCACGTTAAGGAAAGCTTTATCTCGTCCTTGAATCAGCGAATCAAGACCAACAAACGAGAAGGCGGCGGCCCGATCATCATTCTGATGCACGAGAACGTAGATGAGACCGTGGCGCTTCTTCCGTGGATAATTGAGTATCTGATAGACGAAGGATACACATTCGGCGACCTTGCTGACTACGGCGAGTCTTGGGTGTTTGAGAGAGATATGAAATAAAAAAGTTCCCATAGACGTTTGTCCGTGGGAATTTTTGCTTGTATTCATTTTTTGAGTTACCGTAACAATTCCTTCTTCAGCTTGTTCGGAAGCTTATATTCCTTAAACTGCTGCTCGGCATGCTTGATTACAATAGTGCTTGTGTATCCGTCACGAAGCTCCATTACGAGAACCAGCTTTTCATCCTCTTCTACCTTCACGCCGCTTGATACCATTCTGCGATAGTTGTAGAAGAGATTTTTCTTCGACTCGATTGCGGAAGCTGGATATGTTTCACCTGTAGTCTCGTTCAAGAGGTAGAATGAATACTCGTGACCCTCATCCATGTCGGTGTATTCGTAAACGCTGTCGTTCCAACGAACTGCAAACTGCGCCTCGCCTGACTCAGGATTGTAGTAGAAGGCATACGCGGAAAAATATCCGTCGTCGGATATCTCGGCACTGATTTTTACTGTGAGCATTTTGCTCTCTCCGTCCTCATATGCCGCCATAAGTGACTCCGTTGCCACAGGCTTTGAGAATGTGGATTTGTCCGCCACCATACAGCTTCTCCAAATGAGCATGCCGCACAGAATGAATATTATTATCGTACCGATTCGCAGAATTGTCTTTCCCATAATTACTCCGCTTAGTTTCTTTCATTAGGTGTGTTTTTTTAAATTATATCAGCAATATTTGAACATTTCAAGTACGGCGTGACGAAAAATACGCTACAATTCACCCTTGCGTGAAAACTGCCTTGACAACCCGGGGATTTGGATATATAATTATTAAAATAAGTACCTAATTCTACAAGGAGTTACATAAATGAAGGCAATAAAGATTTACGATACAGACAACGTAGCAGTTGCTACCGAGTCCCTGCCTGCAGGTGAGACTGTTGATATTTTCGGCGAGATCATCACTCTTGCAGAACCTATTCCCGCAGGTCACAAGTTCGCTATCAAGAAGATAAACGCAGGCGAAAACATCATCAAGTACGGTAGCCCCATCGGTCACGCAAAAGCGGACGTTGAAGTTGGCTATCACGTTCACACACAGAATGTAAAGACAAATCTCGGCAGCCTGCTCGAGTATGAATACACCCCTGAATTCGAAGACGTTAAGAAGCTTGAACCTGAATATTTCATGGGCTTTAAGCGTGAAAACGGCACAGTTGGTATTCGTAACGAAGTGTGGATCGTTCCTACAGTCGGTTGTGTAAACTCTATCGTTCGCGAAATCGAGCGCGAGGCACAGGAGTTTGTTGGCGGTACACTTGAAGGGATCTTCGCTTACAACCATCCCTACGGATGCTCTCAGCTCGGTCCTGACTTTGAGATGACTCTCAAGTATCTCAGCGGTCTTATCCACCATCCCAACGCTGCTGCTATCCTTGTTGTTGGTCTCGGTTGCGAAAACAGCAATATTGGTGAGCTGAAAAAGCGCCTTGGCGAATACGATCCCGAAAGAGTTCGCTTTATAGTTGCACAGGACCACGAGGACGAAATCGGCGATGCTGTTGAAATTCTTCGTGAACTTGCAGGGAAGGCAAAGACATACAAGAGAGAAAAGTGCCCCGTATCCGAGCTTGTTATCGGTCTCAAGTGCGGCGGATCTGACGGATTCTCCGGAATTACCGCAAATCCTCTCCTCGGCAGACTGTCTGACAGACTTATCGGCATGGGCGGCTCTTCCATCCTTACAGAGGTTCCCGAAATGTTCGGCGCGGAGACACTTCTCATGAACCGTTGCCGCACAGAAAAGCAGTTCAACGAAACTGTATCCCTTATCAACGATTTCAAGTCTTACTTCATGCGCTACGGTGAAGGTGTAGACGAAAATCCTTCCCCCGGAAACAAGGCGGGCGGTATCACAACTCTTGAAGACAAGTCCCTCGGATGTACACAGAAGGGCGGTACAGCTCCCGTTGAGGACGTGCTTTCCTACGGTGAACCCATTCGTGTAAAGGGACTCTCCTTGCTTCAGTCTCCCGGTAATGACCTTGTTGCATCCAATGCACTTGCAGTATCCGGCGCACACATGGTTCTTTTCACCACAGGCCGCGGAACTCCTTTCGGATGCCCCGTTCCTACAGTAAAGATTTCTTCTAACACTCCTCTTTCCGAGAAGAAGCACTCCTGGATCGACTTCAACGCAGGCAGACTGCTCGACGGAGTTACAATGGACGCGCTGACCGACGAGCTTATGCAGTACATTATTGCACTTGCATCCGGTGAGATCAAGGCAAAGTCCGAAGCCCTTGACAAGCACGAGCTTGCAATCTTCAAGGACGGCGTAACACTGTAAAAGATAACTGAACAATAAAAAAGAGACTCAAACGAGCCTCTTTTTCTTTTGCCTATTTGCTTATTCACCAAGGTTCCACTCTTCCATTACGCGGCCGATCTTCGCAAAGCGCTCGAGGTCCATGTCGATAACGCCTTCTGCCTTAAGGATGAGATCTTCAATGTTGTATGTTTCGCGTCTGCTGTTATATGTGGAGAGGTTCTCGGTAATTGTACCGTCGATGCCAAAGTCGAAGTTTTCTTCCCCGGAGAAGTGAAGCACAAAGTCCTCGATCCAGAAAGGTCTTACACCCCAGTTGGCGAAGTCGCGTACACCGCGATTGTAGTGGATCCAGTTGTCGTGAACCGTATTATCTGTGGGAGCAGCCCAACCTCTTGGATCCATGGGGTCTATTGTGGAGTAGTTCAGCACATGAGTTGCGGGCAGGGGATTGAACTCCTTCCATGCATCAGAGTAAACGTAGTCGGGATAAGATGTCTTGGACTGGGAGATAGTACCGTTATTGTACATCTGTGAGAAAATAATCGCGGTAGTCCAGACATACCATCTGTCGCAGTCGATGATAAGGTTGCCGTAAACAGAACATCCGCGCCCACCGTTAATGATAACACCGTTGCCGTTTATTTTCTCGATCACATTGCCGTAAGCTGATGCGTAGCTTCCGCCTGCATCCCAGTAGATTGCCGCAGAGCCCATATCGTTGAGGTTTTCAACCGATCCTGCCGCTCCAACCGCACCTACGTCGTGGATATAGTTGTAGCGTGTGATGTTCTCGCCCCAACCGCTGTTGTCAACGGCTCCGATATCGTCGGAAGTGCGGAGAAGATCATAAACCTCGTTATACTCAATGATAACTTTCGCACCGCCGCAGCTTGTTGCAGATGCATTGGAGGAGTGAATTTCGTTATGGGATATGAGCAGACCGCATCCGCCACCGGAGATAGCATCAGCATAAGGGTAATAGAAGATGCCCCAGTCATGAATATGGTTGTTGTATACGATAGAGTTGCCTTCAGTAAGCGTTGCCTGGTCACCTGTGCGGACGGAAACAGCACCCTTGGAGCAGTCGTGGATGTGATTGCCCTTGATTTGGATATTGTTGCCGTTTGCACTGAGTGCTCTTTCACCTGCAATGGAGCTTATTTCGCAGTCAACAATGGACAGATAGTCCGTTCCGTTTGCAGTAATACCGTTTGAGATAGAGGATGTAAAGTGGATTCGCTCAAGTGTGAGATGATCTGCGCCGTCTATATTCATAAGTCCGTTTGACAGAGGCATTGAGATAACTGCGCTCTCAAATCCGTCCTTGGGATAGTAGTAGAGAACGGCATTTTCGTCAATGTAATATTCACCGGGGATGTCAAGCTCTTCGGGAATGTTGTACCAGTAGAGAAGACCGCCTGCCTCGGGAGCGTATCCGCCGCAGTAGTCCACTACCATAAGATCATCCCCGGGAACAAAGTAGTTGATCTTTGTGTTGTCGGATACCCATAGCACGTTGTAATGACCTGCGGCCCGGGCATATTCGATGGAATGCCATGAGTTTACCCGCTCAATGTATTCGTCACCGAATTCGATCTGCATGGTAACAGCCTCAAATTCGCCGCCTTCGTTGTCTGTGACCATCGTGGGATTGCCGTACTGATCTATCATGGTACTGCGTTCTTCTATGTTAAGCCAGTCTTCGTTGGGGAAACGCGCGATAGTCTGATATTCACCGTCAACTGTAAAAGTAACTGCGGCATAGCGGTAGTTTCTGTCGTCCAGCTTAGTGCGTATCTGTTCTACTGTGTATCCGTACTTTGTAAGGTCGATTTGAACGATCTTATCTTGCACGTCTGCGGGCATATACTGTACTGCGCCGTCTTTGGAGTGTGAGAAATCCGTCGCAGTAAGTGCAACACCGCCTACGATGACTGTGCCTTCTTCGCCGAGATATCGAACAGGACAGCTTGCGGTGCCACCGTCGGCTGAATCAATAACGATAGGCTCGGTTATAGTATAAGTTCCTGCTTTAATGATAACGTCAATTCCGTCATATGCATCACGGGAGAAATTGCGTGTGGCGTAAACTGCCATCTGAACTGTCGCAAAGGGAGAGGCTTCGCTTCCGTCACCGTTTTCGTCATCTCCTCCAGGAGCAACGTATATCTTGGCTATGTTCGGGCCTGATATGGGAGCGTCTGTCTCGGGAGTAGCTGTCTCAGGCGTGTCTGTTTCGGGAACGTCTGCTACAGGGGGAGAGGGAGGAGTTGTGGTGCATGATGCCAGAGTTGAAAGAAGCATCACTGATATGAGTAAAACTGAAATTATCCGTTTTGCCATTGTCTGTTCTCCTTATTGAGTAATTGTACTAATAAATAGTATAATCCTGCATATAATAAAAATCAATAGAATACATTTTGTCGGAAAACAACTTCGTATACAGTCACAAAGGAGAGTTGCAGTATTTGTGCATCATGACAAACCCATAACTCATAACCCATAACTCATAACTAAAAAGGAGACCCCGTAGAGTCTCCTTTAGTCTTTTGTGTTTGCTTATTCAGCGATAAGTGCGGGCAGCTCGATATCGAAGTTCCAATCGTCGAGAACGATACCGATATTATTAAACTGTTCCCATGTGATTTCGATTGTGCCTGCAGCTTTATTTGTGATAAGGTCTTCGATGCTTACTTTCTGACGGCGGCTGGTGTATACTGATGTACGTGCGCTGTCTACACCATCTTTTGCAACCTGGATAGTGTCGGGAGAGAATGTGTAAACGTGATCTTCAACCCAGTAAGGTCTTGTGCCCCAGTTGGTGATAGTTGCGGAAGCCTTGTTGTAGTGGATCCAGTTGTTATACAGTTCGTCACCGTATGTTGTACACCAAGCCATGGGATCGTCTGATGTTGTCTTGGAAAGGTCTTCAACGATCTTTGAGAGCTCGGGATTAGCCTTAACCCATACTGCGCTGTTTACGTAGTCGGGATAAACGTCCTTGTATTCACTGAATCCGCTGTCAAGCGCTCTTGCATAGAACATTGCAACACACTGAACGTACCACTTTGTACAGTCGATGATGAGGTTACCGTGAACCTTAAGTCCGCGGCCGCCATTCATGATAACGCCGTGACCCTTGATAGTCTGGATTACGTTACCGTAAGCTTCAGCGAAGCTGGAACCGCCGTCCCAGTAGATACCTGCGGAGCCGTAGTCGTTGAGAGCCTCAACCTCAGCTGCAGCACCTACAGAGCCGATGTTGTGGATGTAGTTGTAACGTGTGATGTTGTCAACAAGACCGGAGTTGCCAACTGCGCCGATGTCATCAGACGTTCTGAGAATGTTACCGATGTGGTTGTATTCAACGATAACATATGCACCCTCACCGCTGATACCTGCAGCATTGGAGGATGTCAGAATATTGTGGTCAACGAGGATGCCTACACCTTCAACTGCAATACCGTCAGCGTAAGGATACTTTGTGATACCCCAATCGTGGATGTAGTTATTGTATACACGGCTGTTGCTCTGTGTGAGAGTTTTAAGATCACCGCTCTGGAGAGAGATACCGCCCTGGCTGAGGTTGTGGATGTGGTTACCCTGGATAAGTACGTTGTAACCGGTGATTTGGATAGCCTTTTCACCGACAATCGCGCTGATGTCACAGTCCTTGATCGTGAGATAGTCGGACGTACCTGTGATACCGCTCTGGAGGCAAGACTCAAACGCGATGTTTTCGAATGTGATGTAATCGGTATTGTCAAGCCTTACAAAGCCGTCTGCGAGAGGGAGAGAGATATCTGCTGTGTCAAAGTCATCTGCGGGGTAGTAGTAGAGAATAGCGTTTTCGTCAATGTAATATTCGCCGGGAATGTCAAGCTCTTCGGGAATGTTGTACCAATACAGGAGACCGCCTTCCTTGGGAGCATAGCCGCCGTAATAGGGAACAGTCATAATGTTGTCGTCTTTTATGAAGGAGAGCTTGTCGCCAAGGTCCTGTACCCAAAGTACGTTGTAGTGACCTGCGGCACGAACATAAGTGAGAGAATGCCAGGAGAGTGTGTGCTCCATGTGCTCCTCGCCATATTCGATCTCATAAGAAACAGCCTCAAATTCGCCGCCCTCATTGTCAGTTGCCATTGTGGGGTTGCCGTACTGGTCGATCATGGTGCTTCTCGCGCCGATGTTGAGCCAGTCGGAGTTGGGATAACGGGCGATCGTCTGTCTTTCACCGCCTACTGTGAGCACGGGAGCCTCATTGATATACTGACGGCTTTGGAGCAGGGATCTGATCTGGTTAACAGTAAAGCCGATCTTTGTCATATCGATCTGAACGATCTTGTCCTGTACGTCAGCGGGCATGTACTGAAGTGCCTTGCCGGTAGCCTTGGTGAAGTCTGCTGCTGTGAGAGCAACACCGCCAACGATGTACGCACCCTCTTCGCCGATATAACGAACGGGGCAGTCCTTTGTGCCGCTATCCTTTGATGTGAATTCGATAGGCTCAGCGATTACGTATGTACCGGCTGTGATAATTACGTCGATGCCTTCGTATTCGGACTTGTTAATGTTGCGAACTGCATTGCGTGCAGCTTCAATTGTTGCGTAGGGGTTTGCCTTTGTTCCGTCACCGTTTTTGTTGCTACCCTTGGGAGAAACATATATCTTGGCGATGTTTGCGTTGTCTTCGGGTGCATCGGTCTCGGGAGCGTCAGTCTCAGGAGCATCAGTCTCGGGAGAATCAGTCTCGGGAGCATCAGTTTCAGGAGCATCAGTCTCGGGAGAATCAGTCTCGGGAGCATCGGTCTCGGGAGCATCGGTCTCGGGAGCATTAGTCTCGGGAGCATCAGTCTCAGGAGCATCAGTCTCGGGAGCATCAGTCTCGGGAGCATCAGTCTCGGGTGCATCAGTCTCGGTAGCATCAGTCTCGGGAGCATCAGTCTCGGGAGCGTCGGTCTCGGGAGCATCAGTCTCGGGAGCATCAGTCTCGGGAGCATCGGTCTCGGGAGCATCAGTCTCGGGAGCATCGGTCTCAGGTGCGTCTGTTACAGGGGGATTGGTGCCCTCTGTGCCGGGAGTGGGAGTAGTTGTGTTATTGCATCCCACGAGAGGAAGCAAAAGCATAGTCAAGATGAGAAATAACGCGATAATCCGCTTGTGCATAGTGAGAGTCTCCTTAATGTAAATAAATTGCCATGTGTTACTTAAATAATTATAACATATATGGATAAAAAATCAAGTCGAATATTGTACAAAAATGATCAATTGAAAGAAAAAGTGGGCGTGTCTTATAACTTTACTTTTCGCCCACTCGTCCGATCTTGACGAATCGCTCCATGTCCATATCTGCAAGTCCGGCAGTCGATGACATTGCCTGTGGGGACTGCCCGTTCGCCTCTGTCAGTTATGCCGTTTTTGAAATACATCGTATACTGATGCGTAACATGGATTTCTTTACTGTTTGCACGCGAAATAAAGTAGCGTTTTTTACATTATAATTGTATAATAACGCTTTACAAATCACGACATTTGTGATATTATTACTATGAATAATAATATTTCCCAAAAGGAGACAAAAACATGAAAAAATACGTAGTAGTAGGAACAGGTAACCGCGGTACACTTTCCTACATAGAGCCTATGGTAAAGGAATATGCAGACTGTGTTGATCTCGTTGCGGTTTGCGACAAGAACATCAAGAGAGCTCGTCTTGCAAGTGAATTTGCAGGCAAAGACATCCCCGCATATGACGATTTCGATAAGATGATGAACGAGACAAATCCCGACGTTGTAGTTGTAACAACACGCGACTGCGACCACGCTCATTATATCATCAAGGCGCTTGAATTCGGATGCGACGTTATCTCCGAAAAGCCCATGACAACTGACGATGAGATGTGCGCTGACATCATCGAGGCAGAGCGCCGCACAGGCCACAAGGTTACAGTAACCTTCAACTGCCGTTTCTTCCCCTTCTATGTTCGCATCAAGGAAATGCTCAAGTCCGGTGTTATCGGTGACGTTCTTTCCGTTCACTTCGAGTGGCTTCTCGACTGCTCTCACGGTGCTGACTACTTCAGACGTTGGCACAGAGAAAGAAAGAACTCCGGTTCTCTTCTCATTCACAAGTCTACTCACCACTTCGACCTTGTTAACTGGTTCCTCGAGCAGGAGCCCGTTAAGGTAAACGCATTCGGTACAAGACGCTTCTACGGTCCTACAAGAGAAGAGAGAAGCGAAAGATGCCTTACTTGCCCCTACAAGAACAAGTGCGAATTCTACGTTGACATCAACAAGGCTGAGGGCGGAAACCAGAGAAGAATGTACCTCGAATGTGAGGATGTTGACGGCTACTACCGCGACAAGTGCGTATTCTCCGAGGAGATCGACATCGAAGACTCCATGAGCGTAAGCGTAAAGTACAATAAGGGTGCTATCATGAGCTACTCCCTTACCGCTCACTCCCCCTACGAGTGCATGAAGATCGTGTTCAACGGTACAGACGGCCGTCTTGAAGCTGACACCGCATTCGGCAAGGACAACATGAGAATCTACAACCGTCAGGGTGAAGAATTCAACTACAACCACTACAACAAGAAGCCTCTTCCCGGTGGCCACGGTGGTTCTGATACTGCACTTCGCAACAATCTCTTCCGCGGATTCGACAGCGATCCTCTCCACCAGATGGCTGACACCAGAGCAGGTGCAATGTCCATCGGTATCGGTATTGCAGCTAACAAGTCCATGAAGGAAGACCGCGCGGTATATCTCTCCGAGTGGCTCGGCAAGTACTACGGCGAAGAATAATCAACAATCCCCCAAAACGGAGGACAAGCAAATGAACAAACCCGTAATTTTTTATTCCGGTAACACGGTAGTACGCCCGGGTAACATCGTAACCATCCGCGGCGAATACCTTGACACAGTAAAAAAGATCACCGTTTCCGACGGTAAGAATTCTGCGGAAGCGGAAATGATACAGCCCTGCAAGCAGTCGGTGAAGTTCCCCATTCCCGCAGGACTTAATGAGGGCGTTTACACTGTTTCATTCGTTGGTGAAGCTGAAGAGGTAACACGCATTCTCAACGCACCTGTTGTAAGATGGATACAGGGCGACGAGGGTAAGACTGCCACAAGCGGCGGTTGGATCAGAGTAAACGGCGAGTGCATGAGAGTGAACGGAGACAGATCCCCGTCTATCTCAATTGGTGAGACAACACTGCTTCCCACAAAGATCTTCGATGATTACTCCGTTCTGTTTGAGCTTCCCGAGATGGCTGACGGTGAGTATGATGTGATTTACTCAAACGGCTATGCGGAATGCAGTGGGCTTAAGCTTACCGTTGCTCCGTCTCCCGAGGCAAGCTGGCCGAAGACGGTCTACAACGTAGTAGAGGAAGGCTTCCCCACAGACCAGATAACTGACGTTACGGAGAATCTTCAGGCGCTGCTTAAAAAAGTCGGCGAGGCAGGCGGCGGTATTATTTACTTCCCCCGCGGCAGATATCACGTAACAGGTCAATTTGACATTCCGAAGGGAACTGTTATCAGAGGCGAGGGATATACAAAGTCCCAGATCTTCTGGACTGACGAGTGGAATGAACGCAAAAATTATCCCGAGGGAGAACATTGGGCACCCACCCGTACACCTGACGGAATGCTCAGAAGTGAGGGCGACTTCGCTATTGAGGACATTGACTTTGCGGCAAGCCGAATCGGCAGCTTTATTATGGCAGGTGAAGAAGACAAGCCTGTAGCGAATATCAGAATCGACAACGTCAGAATTTCTGCAAACGCCTTCTTCGGATGGTATCTCCACTCCAGATGCGGAGGTCACTTCCATCAGGCGAGATGCGACGTCCTTTGGGAAACCATGCGTTGCCGCACCGACATGATCTCCATTTGCGGAGACAATATTAAGATCAGAAACTGCGACTTCCAGTGGTCTGCACGTCCTTTTGCAGAGAGAGGCGGTATTTCCAACCTGCTTATGCAGAACATTAAGTTTGGCGGACAGGCTGCGGTGGATGACTGGATGCCTTTCGGCAGACTCAACAACGCCATTATCGAGGACTGCGACATTCACGAATGGACAGGCGGCTGCAGCGGTACAAACATCTACTACGCAAGAGTTAAGATCCAGGACGTAGTTGACAACAACAGAGAAGCGCTTACTACTGACATTGCCTACGGTACACAGTACCACGGACCTATGGTTAAGATAGAGGGCAACACCTTCTATTTCCCCGGCGGCATGATTCATGAGGAAGTTGACCGCTTCAAGCCGAGAGTTGGCGGAACGCTTTGTATTCTCTCAGGTACAGGCGCAGGTCAGTTCAGACGTATTTCCGCTATTGATTTCGAGGCGATGACTGTTACTATCGACACTCCCTTCGAGGTTCAGCCGGATGAAACGTCTCACATAGTGGCAAACGATATGTTCCAGAACTGGTACTTCGTTAACAACACAATTGAGAATAGCGGTTCACTTCAGTTCTATACTGCACAGTACAATACTGTAGTTGACGGAACAAACTTTATTCGCTCCGCCAGCATTAAGTCTTGGGGACAGTTCGTTTACGGTACTATCTCCAATCAGTGGTACATAAGCTTTATCAATAATAAGCTTTCCGACTGCAACTACTACCACTTCACAGGCTGGTACATGGCGCCCACTTTGCCCGGTGCATCATTCCTCTGCTGCTTCGGTGAGGACGATGAGACCACAAGCATGGCGCTTACCATGAGAAACAACGAGCTTGGCACCAACTCCGCCATCAATATGCGTGGTGGCGAGTGCGAGCACGGTGTTGAGGACCTTGTAATCGACTCCAACAAGTTTGACGGATGCAGATGCGGTATCTACCTTGAAAACAAGGGCGAGAGAATACTCATCACAGGAAACGAGTTCACCGATTGCGATAAGCCGGTAGAGTTCACGGATTCCGCAACAGAAGCAAGAAGCGAGATCCGCATATAAAAGACCTTACAATACAGAATAAGGAATATTAAAATGAAAAAGAATCAAGAATTATTTGAAAGCGGCAAATTTTTTGTCGGTGTAAACTATTGGGCATCCCACGCAGGTATGTTCATGTGGCGTAACTGGGACGCTGATGTTGTTGAAAAGGACTTCAAGCAGCTGAGCGAAGAGGGTATCGAGGTTCTCCGCGTGTTCCCTCTGTGGCCTGACTTCCAGCCTCTCCGTCTCCATCAGAGTGGCGGCTCTGTAGCAAACGAATACAGACACGGTGAGGAGCCTTTCCCCTTTACAGAAGCCGGTAAGTGCGGCGTTGACCAGGTTATGGCGGATAGATTTGAAGTATTCTGCGATCTTGCCGAAAAGTACAACCTCAAGCTTATCGTTGGTCTTATCACCGGTTGGATGAGCGGACGTACTTTCGTGCCCGAATCTCTCGTTGGCCGTCAGCCTCTGAAGGATCACGGTGTTATGAAGTGGGAAATTCGCTTCGTTCGTTACATGGTTCGCCGCTTCAAGGACCATCCCGCTATTGGTGCATGGGACCTTGGCAACGAGTGCAACTGCCTTGGTGACGCTAACCACGACGACGCATTCGTTTGGGCATCCGTTATTACAAATACAGTTCGTTCCGAGGACAGAGTTCACCCTGTTGTGTCAGGCATGCACGGTCTGAGACCTGAGGGACAGCATCCTTGGTCTATGGCTGACCAGAGCGAGATCCTCGACATCCTTTGCACACATCCTTACCCCATGTTTACGGGATACTGCAATACTGATCCCCTTAACACAATGAAAGCAATTCTTCACGCAACTGCTGAGTCCGTTTACTTCGGAACAATGGGTAAGAAGCCTTGCTTCATTGAAGAGGGCGGCACTCTCGGTCCCATGATATCCAGCGATGAGGTTGCGGGCGACTACGTTCGTGCATCTCTGTTCTCCGCATGGGCACACGATCTCCGCGGTTGGTGCTGGTGGTGCGCGTATGACCAGGATGAGCTGACAAACACACCTTACGACTGGGACCCTGTTGAGCGCGAACTTGGTATGCACACGTTCAACGGTACAAAGAAGCCTGTTATGGACGAATTCACAAGCTTCCGCAAGTTTATTGACGAGTATCCTTATGACAAGCTTCCCGAAAGACTCAAGGATGCAACTTGCATTCTTACTTCCGGTCAGGAGCAGTGGCCTGTTGCTTACGGTACGTTTATTCTCGCAAAGCAGGCAGGACTTGACGTTGAGTTCACATGGTACAACGAAGAGATTCCCGAGTCCGATGTTTACCTTATGCCTTGCGTTTCCAGTAACCATGCAATCTCCAAGAGAGCAATGGATACTATCATGGAGCGTGTTGAGCGCGGTGCGACTCTGTACATCTCCCTTGCCAACGGTGTACTGACACACTTCAAGGATATCACAGGTCTCTACCTCATCACCCGCAACGAGACTCCCAGCGAAAACGGCAACACCAACTTCACTCTGGACGGCGAGGACTTCTCGATCCGTGCGCCTTACCGCTACGTAGTTGATAGCGTTGGTGCAGAGGTGCTCATTAAGGATGCATCAGGCAATCCCTTCTTCACCGTAAACAATTACGGTAAGGGTAAGGTTTACTTCATCAATGCGCCTATTGAGAATATCATCGCAAGAACACCCGGCGCTCTTGTTGACGGCAAGCAGGTTCCTTATTTCCTCCGTCACTCCTACTATAAGCTGTATGAAATGCTCGACATCAAGAACAAGGAAAAGATCGCTGACTGCAAGAACTCTTCGATCGGCGTAACAGAGCATCCTGTTTCCGAAACCGAGCGTATTATCAATGTAGTTAACTACTGTCCTTATGATCAGAGCGAGACGATCACTCTTGAGGACGGCTGGAAGTTTGATTCTATCATTTCCGCAAGCCGTGAGAGCACAGGTGCAAAGGCAGAGGGTGGATTTACCGTAACTCTTCCCGCAAACACAGGCGCATCCATTGTAGTTAAGAGATAAAACTAAATAACAGTAAAAAGAGGCTCGATTGAGTCTCTTTTTTTGCTTGTGATTTTGCACAATACAGAAAGGCTTGTTTTGACGTATAAGTACAACTTTAGCTTTTGCTCGTTTTCGGCTTTACAAGGGCGCGGCATGGAAGTATAATGTTTACATAAGCTATATTTCGAGGAGTGGTAACATGAAAAAGATAATAGCCCTGCTGCTTGTGATCTGTATGGCGGTCGGAATGGTCATTTCCACCTCTGCCGCTAATTCTTTCGCGAAAAGGATAGGCATAATTTTCGCACTGCGCAATATTCTGAGCACAAAAAGCAACGGCCACGGTATCGGCGAGCTTGAGGACGGTGCTCTTACAGTTTATGTTTCTGCAGACGGCAAAAATGATGCTGACGGAACAGCCGAAAAGCCTTTTGCTACAATAGAAGCCGCAAGTCGAGCCATCGGCCTTCTCGACAAAGCAAATTACACCTCCATTGACGTAATTGTGGGCGAGGGGATCTATCTTCTCTCAGAGGCCATAAACATTAACGAAAACGAAGGCGGCACAGAGGCTTGTACCGTTCGCTACATTGGTGACGGGAACGTTAAACTGGTTGGCGGTGTTGCGTTCACTGCGTCTGACTTTTCTGCAGCTGACGGTGATACCGCCCGCTATTTCTCTGACGCCGTGCGTGACAAAATAGTAATGATCGATCTGAAGCAGTTCGGATACACCCCCGAGCAGATCACCGCCCTTATGGACGAGGAGAAGTATATCGCAAAAGTTCCCGCTCTTTCCGCAAACGGCGTCCTGCAGACCCTTTGCCGCTATCCCAATGAGGGATATATCCTCACCACCGCGGTTGAGGAAGACCCCAACATCCCTATCGAGGATATCCACCTTTCTTACGAGCAAACAAAGGTCGCCAAATCCGTTTATTTCCCGGAGGAGCATCTTGAGCGGATAAACTCCTGGCACGATAAATACAACGCCCGTATCCACGGAAACTTTACGTTCCTGTGGTTCCAGGTTGACACCAAGGCTTACAGATACTACGAAGACGAAGCGAAAATGGTGCTGAATTATTCCTGGTATGATCCGCTGCCGGGCAGAACTTTCTTCTGGTACAACGTGCCCGAGGAACTTGATCTTCCCGGAGAATACTACATAGACGAAAATGCAGTCCTCTACTACTATCCCACAGAAGACTTTGAAAACACCACCTTCACCCTTCCCATCTCCGACGGCATCATCAACGTAAACGGAGACTATATCACACTCCAAAACCTGAAGTTTGAATCCTCCCTCGGAAACGGCATTACGGTAAAGGCAGACTACTTCTCAATCATCGACTGTGAGATCAGTGCGATCGCAGGAGAATGTGCTCTCCAAGTAAACGGAAGTAACTTGACTATTAAGGGCAACCACATTCACGACTGTCGCAGAAGCGCAGTTGTCACCCACACAGGCGGCCAGAAAACTCTCACAAATTCCAATTCCATAATCTATAACAACCACATTCACCACTACGGCATCTCCGAATACCCCTATACTCTGGGAATAGGAGCTGACGGTGTCGGAATTATTGTTTCGCACAACGAAATTCACGATTCAAACACCAGAGCTATCTACTGGGAAGGCGCTTATGTAACAGTTGAGTACAACCACGTTTACAATGTGCTTCAGGCAACAGATGACATCGGTGCCATCAGTTCTGACAACAGAGTCCGTGTAGGCAACGTTATCAGGTACAACTATATCCACAACATCGGTGCCGTAGGCGAGCTTGCAAATCTCCCGGACTACGCCTACATGGGATGCGCCGGCATTTACGGTGACTTTGGCGCAAGCTATTACGAAGTGTACGGCAATATAATCGAGAGCGTCAACGGCAACGGCATCCAAATGGGCGGCAGAGGAATCACAGTCCGCAACAACCTTATTATAGACTGCTCCAACTGGTACGTTTGGGACATCACTATGCAGTACGCGCAGTACTTCAAGACCGGAGAAACAGACGGCAAGCTCAGTGTTCCCGACTACGTCTACAGCCCGGTTTGGAAAGAAGCGAACCCTGACCTTGCAGCAATGGTAACCGACCTGAGCCAAACGACTCATGACGACCCTCACGGCTGGGCAATGCCTGCTGACAACGTTATTCAAAACAACTGGGTTCATTTCAACAAAGCTATACGTTATTTCACAAACTGGGGCATTGCTCCATATTCAATAGAGGATACCGTATACACGTTTTCTGCTGACACAATAGACGTTCCCTACGGTAGCCGCACAAACGAAAACGTAAGCGCATACAGCAGCCGTCGCGAAGATGTGGATCTGGAAAAGCTTATCACAGAAACCGCCGCAGGATTCGTTGATATGGATATGGAACGCTTCGCAAAAATCGGCCGCGTTATGGACGAATGGAATCTTGACTGATATATAAAACGGGGCTCTCCTGAGTCTCGTTTTCCATTTTGACTTAACCACGGCTAGTTTTGTCTTACATTTGCCCTCCTTTTATTGTATAATGATTATCGGAGAGCTTGAGGACGGTTTGAGGTTTGATTCTATCATCTCCGCAAGCCGTGAGAGCACAGGTGCAAAGGCAGAGGGTGGATTTACCGTAACTCTTCCCGCAAATACAGGCGCATCCATTGTAGTTAAGAGATAAAACCGAATAACAATAAAAAGAGGCTCATTTGAGTCTCTTTTTTTCATGTATAGAACAACAAAAGAGACCCACAGAAGTGAGTCTCTTGTTTTTGTTTTATCAGCCCTTGGGGAAGAATGTTACCTTTTCGGGGAGCTCAACATCAAGGTTCCACTGTGTAGGATCAATACCGATCTGCTCGAACTGTTCCCATGTGATCTCAATTACGCCTGCGGCTGTTTCTGTGATGAGAGTCTTGATGTCTACGTCGTTACGGAGATTTGTGTAGGAGGAAACGTTGCTGTTTGTGGTGTAAACCTCACCGTATGTTACGTCAAAGTCTTCTGCGTTTGTATAGAGCCAGAACACTTCTTCAACATGATAGATTTGGTTAACACCGTGAGAGGGATTCTTTCTGTTAGCTCTGTTGTAGTGACACCAGTTGTTCTTTACTACATTGAAAGCGGGAGCTTCCTTTACCATCTTTTCTCTGAGATCTGTATTTTCATCTACCTCTAAAAGAAGAAGTGCTGCTTCGGGGTTGAGTGCTTTGAACTCGTCAAAGTGTACGTATGCGCCCATGGGATATTTCAGATCGGGGCGATACTTTCCGTCCTCACCGTAGGTTCTGTTAGTGAAGCTGTGCTCACTCGCCCAGATGTAGTCCTGGGAGCAGTTAACAATGAGGTTACCTGTGATATCATTTTGACGACCGCCGTTAATAAGCACGCCGTTGCCGTCGATGTTTGCGATTACGTTACCGTATGTGTTGAAGTAAGAGCCTCTGCCGTCGTAGTAAATACCTGTTGCACCGATAACGGAGTGGTCAGGATTCTTTGTCTTGACTGTTTCAAGAATGGCTGTAGGACCAGCATCGTGGATGTAATTGTATCTTACGATCATGTTAGCATTGATGCCGCCACCACCGATTACGCCGGAGTCTTCAGTTGTCTGCAGTACGTTGAAAATATAGTTATACTCAACAAGACCGTTAACGTCGCCGATGTTGATTGCCTTGGAGCCGGAGTTGCAGAAGGTGTTGTGAGTAACGTTTACGCCGATGCCGCCTGCATTAACAGCATAGCTGATAACAGCTGTCATGGACCAGTCGTGGATGTAGTTATTTCTGATGAATGTCTGGTTCTTGTAATGATCACGATTGTTGAGGTCACCGCTGTCGATGGAAATCGCATCATTACCTATATCAAAGATGTGGTTGCCTTCGATTGTCATGTAGATACCATCACCTGTGATACCCTGGTCCTTAACGGAAGAGATGGTGCAGTCCTTGATTGTAATGTAGTCTGCGCCGCTCATTACGATGGCATCATTCTCGGCGGATGTAAGTGTGAGGCGCTCGAGGGTGATGTAGTCTGCGTCCTGCATATCAATGATAGTGCTTACTACGGGGATGGAGAAGATTGCTGTTTCAAAATTCTCGCCGGGGTAGTAGTAGAGTATCGCATCGTCACCGATGAAGTATTCACCGGGTGCATCAAGCTCCTCGGGCATGTTGTAGAAGTAGATTACCATGCCGGGAATGGGATCGTATGAACCAACATAGTCAACGGTTACAAGTCCGTTTTCCTTGTCGATGCTGAGGATGTTTGTCTGGTCATGGCACCAGAGGAAGCGGAGATGACCTGCGATGTACTTGTTTCCTTCGCTTGTCCAGCTGTTAACGGTTTCGATATGCTCATCCCCATAATCAATAACAACTACATCAGGCTGATACTGCACGTCAACAGGGTCGTTGTCGGTGTAGTGTGTCTCGTTGCCGTTGTAGTCGATCATTGTTGCACCGTCGATGTTGATCCAACCTTCATTGGGGTAGCGGCAGAGAGTCTGTCTCTTGGCATCGGCGGAGAGGAAGGGAACAACGCGGAGGTAGCTGCTATTGGAGAGATAAGCCTTGATATCCTCGGGTGTGTAACCGAACTGACCGAGATCGATCTGAACTACCTTGTCAGCCTCGGGGAAGTACTTTGCATCCTTACCTGTTGCGGGAGAGAAATCATCCGCTGTGAAGGAAACACCGCCTACGATTGTTGCACCGTCTTCACCAATGTAGCGAATGGGGCAATCAGCAGTACCGCTGTCTTCGGATGTGAGTACGATGGTTTCGGAGATGGAATATGCACCCTTGGTCACAACAACGTAGATTCCGTCGAATTTTGTTTTGTCAATCGTACGGACAGCGTCGCGTGCGGCTTCAATTGTAGCGAAAGGAGCTTTCTTTGTGCCGTCAGCATCCTTTTTGCCGTTTGTTGCAACGTAAATTGTAAGCTTTCCGTCTTTGATTTCGCCAAATTCGGGTGCGTCTTCGTCAATCGCAAACATCATTTTGATGAGGCGAACGAGATTGAGTTTCTTTGCGAAAGGACTGTCGGCTGAAACGGAAACGATCATGCCGGCTGTCATGCAAAGAACAAGGATAAGCGCGATAATTCTTTTCATTGAGGTTCTCCCATGTGTAAAGTATTATTTTTCTTAATTATAGCATAAGCTGAAGGAAAAAGCAATATTAAACAGTATTAAATAATTAAAAATACAAAACTTTATCCCGACACAACAAAAGAGACCCACAGAAGTGAGTCTCTTGTTTTTTTAGGTTGCATCAGCCCTTGGGGAAGAATGTTACCTTTTCGGGGAGCTCAATATCAAGGTTCCACTGTGTAGGATCGATACCGATCTGCTCGAACTGTTCCCATGTGATCTCGATAACGCCTGCGGCTGTTTCTGTGATGAGAGTCTTGATGTCTACGTCGTTACGGAGATTTGTGTAAGAGGAAACGTTGCTGTTTGTGGTGTAAACAGCGGTGGATGTTGTATCGATGTCACCCTCGTTAGTGTAGCGCCAGAAGAATTCTTCAATATGGTAGATGTCACTAACACCGTGATTGGGGGAGTTTCTGTTTGCTCTGTTGTAGTGACACCAGTTGTTTTGAATTACGTTGTTGGCGGGAGCTTCTTTAACCATCTTGTCATAGGGGTCTGTGTTCTCGTCAACGCTGGTGATATACTGGGATGCCAGGGGATTTATTGCCTTGAACTCGTCGAAGTGAACGTATGAAGGCACGGAGTATTCTCTGGGAATGTAGTTGCCGTTATCATCAAATCTTTCACCGTATGAAAGGTCACAACCCCAGATATAGTCCTGAGAACAGTTGATGATAAGGTTGCCTGTAACTCTGTTCTGACGTCCTGCGTTAATGAGTACACCGTTACCGTCAATGTTAGCAATTACGTTACCATAAGTGTCAACGTTAGAGCCTCTGCCGTCAAAGTAGAATCCTGCCGCACCAATTACACCGTATTCGGGATTCTTTACTTTGATGCTGTCAAGAATTTCTGTAGGACCGCAGTCGTGAATGTAGTTGTATCTGTATACTGTATAAGCACTATCATGAGCGCCGCCGCCACCAAGAGCGCCGGAGTCTTCAGTTGTGCTGAGAACGTTAAACACATAATTATATTCAACAATAATATTAACAGCACGGTCGGTATTGATAGCCTTTGAGCCGGAGTTGCAGAGAGTGTTGTGGTCAACTGTAATTCCAATACCGGATACGTCAATTGCGTAGCTGATAACTTCTGTCATTGACCAGTCATGGATGTAGTTGTTGCTGATGTTTGCAACGTTGTTGTACTCTCCGGAGATATTGAGATCACCGCTCTTGATATTAATACCCGAGTCGCCTATATCGAAAATGTGGTTGCCTTCGATTGTGAGGAAAAGACCTTCGCCCACAACAGCCTGATTCTTTACAGAAGAGATAGTGCAGTCCTTGATTGTAAGGTGATCAGCATCCTCGAATACGATACCGTTTTCTTCTGAAGAAGTTATGGTGAGGTTTTCGAGAATGAGGTAATCAGCACCACCGATGTGGATGATTTCTTCCACTACAGGAAGTGAGAAAGTTGCGGTTTCGAAGTTTTCGCCGGGATAGTAGTAGAGAACTGCATCATCACCGATGAAGTATTCGCCGGGAGCATCAAGCTCTTCGGGGATGTTGTAGAAGTAAATAATCATGCCGGGGACAGGATCGTATGAGCCGGGATAGTCAACAACTACAACTCCGTTTTCCTTGTCGATTTCGAGAATAATTGTCTGGTCATGGCACCAGAGGTAGCGGAGATGACCTGCAATGTACTTGTTGCCTTCGCTTGTCCAGCTGTTAACTGTGTCGATGTGCTCGTCGCCATAGTCAATGACAATCACATCAGGCTGATACTGCACATCAACAGGGTCGTTGTCGGTGTAGTGTGTCTCGTTGCCGTTGTAGTCGATCATGATGGCACCATCAATGTTAATCCACTCGTCGTTGGGATAGCGTACAAGAGTCTGTCTTGCGGAGTCTGCAGAGAGAAAAGGAGCAACTGTAAGGTATCTTCCGCTTGAAAGATATTCCTTCATATCTTCAGGAGTGTAGCCGAACTGAGTAAGATCGATCTGAACTACCTTGTCAGCCTCGGGGAAGTACTTCGCATCTTTGCCTGTTGCAGGAGAGAAATCTTTCGCTGTGAAGGAAACACCGCCTACGATTGTTGCACCGTCTTCACCGATATAGCGGACGGGGCAATCAGCAGTACCGCTGTCTTCTTCTGTGAACACGATAGACTCGGAAATAGAGTATGCGCCCTTGGTCACAACAACGTCGATTCCGTCGAATTTTGTTTTGTCAATCGTACGGACAGCGTCGCGAGCTGCTTCAATTGTAGCAAAAGGAGCCTTCTTTGTGCCGTCAGCATCTTTTTTGCCGTTTTCTGCAACGTAAACGATGAGCTTGCCATCCTTAAGTTCGCCAAATTCGGGCGCGTCATCATCGCCCTTGAACATCATTTTGATGAGTCGAGCGAGGTTCAGGCGTTTCTCAAAGGGGCTTGCAGCAGAAATAGAGACGATCATGCCAAGGCACATTGTGAGAGCGAGAACAAGTGCAATAATTTTCTTCATGTGTTGTTTCTCCTTGATGGAAGTATTTACTGCTTTTAGTTTACCACAAACAAAAGCGAAAGTCAATAGTAAACCCTATTAAATAATCTAAAACGGCAGATCGGCTTATGATAAAAAAGAGACCCACCGAAGTGAGTCTCTTTTTAGTTGTGAGAATTATTTGTATGTGTATCCTTTTTCAAATACGATGGTCTTTTCGGGAATTTCAATATCGAGATTCCAGTCATAAAGGTTGACGCCGATCGTCTCGAACTGTTCCCATGTGATCTCAATAACGCCTGCAGCAGTTTCTGTGATGAGAGTTTTGAGGTTAACCTCTTCACGTCTGCTGTTGTATATGCTTACGTTCTCGTTCACGCCGCGGATCTGTCCTTCGGGGAAGTCGATATCTTCAGCATCGGAGTATCTCCACACAGCGGCGTCGATGTAGTAGGGTGTTACACCCCAGTTTGAATACAGACGAACGCCCTTGTTGTAGTGGCACCAGTTGTTATTGATCTTAATGAACGCGGGAGCGAGCCATACCATAGGATCGTAGGGATCGGCGCCTTCCATAGAGAGAACAAGCTGTGAGGGTTCGGGGTTGATAGCCTTGTACTCGTCAAAGTGTACGTATTCGGGAACTGTTGTCTTCTTCTTAGACTTGTAGTTGCCGTTTTCGTCGAAATATGTGTCGAGATAGCCGTATCCTGCTGCGTCTACGTATGTACTTGCGCAGTCAACGAAGAGGTTACCGTAGATGTAGTTGTGACGACCTGCGTTGGAGAGGATACCGCCACCGTAGATAGCAGCCGCTACGTTACCTGTTGTGGTGAAGTAGCTGGACATACCGTCATAGTAGAATGCGTAGCCGGGGTAAGCCTTCCAGTCGGGGTTGACTTCCTTGATGGACTCTGTGAGCTCCTGTGCACCAACGTCATGAACGTAGTTGTACTGGATGTTCAGGTTAGCGTTTTCTCTACCGTCACCGGAGATCGCGCCAACGTCATCGGAAAGGTTGAGCACGTCGAATACGTGGTTATATTCAACAGTGGTGTTGATACAGTTTGCAACGTGGATACCCTTGAAGTTGGAATCGTGGCATGTGTTGTGGTCAACGAGGATGTCAACACCGCTTACAGAGATAGCATAACCCCAACCGCCGTTGTAAGCCCAGTCGTGGATGTAGTTGTTGTAAACGCGTGTATTACCTGCAACAACATGCTCATACTTACCGGAGAATGCTTCGATAGCAGTACCGCCGATGTCGTAGATGTGGTTACCCTGGATTGTAACGTTGTAGTTGTTACCGTTGAAGTCAATACCATAATCCACAACGGAGGAGATGTCACAGTTCTTGATTGTGATGTCGGTTACGTCCTTTGCAACGATACCGTCGTCAAGAGCGGACACGAATGTAATACCGTCGAATGTGAGGTATCCTGTGTCATTAAGAGTAATAAAGTTCTTGGAAACGGGAAGAGTAAGAGTTGCGGTGTCAAAATTCTCTGTAGGATAGTAGTAGAGATTGTTGTCTGTACCGATAATGTATTCACCGGGAACGTCAAGTTCTTCGGGAATGTTGTACCAGTAGAAGATAGCACCCTTTGTAACGCTGTAGCCGCCGTTGAAGTCAACCTTCATAATGTCGGTTGTTGTGTCGAATTCTCTGATGTAAGAGTCATCGGGACACCAAAGAACGTTCCAACGAGCCTGAACAAAGATCTTTGTGCCGGACTTCCAGGACATAACTCTGTCGAAATGATCTTCACCGTATTCAACGAGGTAGTAGTCCAGCTCTGTGGAATTGGTGAACTCAGTTACTTCTTCGCCTTCGAGACCGATATTCTTACCGCCCTCTGCGTGGAGCCAGCCTTCGTTAGGATAACGTGCAACCGTCTGACGCGCACCGTCAACGGAAAGGAAGGAGTGGAAGCCTCTGTAGTTTGCGTGCTTGAGCCATCCCTGGATCTCGTCCGCTGTAAAGCCGAGACTCTGAAGGTCTACCTGAACGATCTTGTCCTTAACTTCATCGCTGAAGTACTTGGAAACTTCACCTGTTGCAGGAGCGAAGTCCTTTGCTGTAAGCGCAACACCGCCTACGATTGTCGCACCGTCTTCACCGATGTAGCTGATGGGGCAATCCTTTGTGCCGCTGTCTTCAGCTGTGAAGGCGATGGGATCGGTAATGGAGTATGTGCCGGACTTAACTATTACGTTGATTCCGTCGAGATCGGATTTATCGATGCCGCGGATGATGTCACGGGCTGTGGAAATGGAGTCAAGGGGAGCTTTTTCTGTTCCTTTTGCATCCTTTTTGCCGTTTTCTGCAACGTAGATGATGAGCTTGCCGTCGTCGAGCTCGCCAAATTCGGGAGCGTCTTCATCGGAGGCAAACATGGCGCGGATGAGTCGAACGAGATTGAGTCTCTTTGCAAAAGGACTGTCGGCTGAAACGGAAACGATCATACCGGCTGTCATGCAAAGAACAAGGATAAGCGCGATAATTCTTTTCATTGAGGTTCTCCTTAAATGAATTTGGTTTAATTATACCATATTTTCTGTTGATACGCAAGGATATTTGCTATGTCATTCTGCC
>SVSK01000027.1 GCA_015064345.1 Oscillospiraceae bacterium
CATGCCAAGATTTATAGTGTACATAAGCCTTGCCGTTAATTTCTTCTTCGCTTTCCATTTCTTTGATCAAAAATTTACTCATATACAGCACCTCTGTTAAATCCCACTGTCTCTAACTCTTCCACCCTCATTATACCACAGCCGCGACGGGTTTTCAAGACGGCTATGTGGGCGGTTGGAGAAAAAGCGGTCATAATGTCATCCTGAGTGGAGCGAAGCGTAATCGAAGGATCTCCATTAGATTCTTCGGCAGGCTCAGAATGACAGGATTGAGAGTATTGTTGACAGAGGTGAAGTAAAGCCTAACCCTCAACAACGGGAGGATTATATTCTCACCTGCGGATATTGCGGCAACAACAGAAATACAAAAACGGCAGAGAGTGAATCACTGCCGTTATTTTTCTTTTACGCGGTGACAATGCCTGCGGCTTCCTTGAATTCGGGGAGCTGCTTTGCTTCTTCGCGCATCTTGTATTTGAGGATCTTGCCTGCCGCGTTCATGGGGAAGCTGTCAACGAATACTACATATCTTGGAGTCTTGTGCTTTGCCATGTGAGACATAACGTATTCCTTGATCTCCTCGGCTGTGCATTCGCAGTCGGGCTTCTTGATAACGCAAGCCATGATCTCCTCACCGTATGCCTTGTCCGGTACGCCGATGACCTGAACGTCCTGTACCTTCGGGTGAGTGTAGATAAAGTCCTCGATCTCCTTCGGGTAGATGTTCTCGCCGCCGCGGATGATCATATCCTTGATTCGGCCCGTGATCTTGTAGTTTCCGTCGGGGAGACGACGTGCAAGGTCACCTGTGTGGAGCCAGCCATCAGCATCAATTGCTGCCGCTGTAGCCTCGGGCATTTTGTAGTAGCCCTTCATGATGTTGTAACCTCTTGCAACGAACTCGCCGTCTACGTTGTCGGGGCAGTCCTCGCCTGTTTCGGGGTCAACTATCTTACATTCAACACCGAAGAAAGCTCGTCCTACTGTGTTAACGCGAGTTTCGATAGAGTCGTCAGTTGAGCTCTGTGTGCATCCGGGAGAAGCCTCGGTCTGACCGTAAACGATGGTGATCTCCTTCATGTTCATCTTCTCGACGACCTCTTCCATTACCTTTACCGGGCAAGGAGAGCCTGCCATGATACCTGTTCTCATGTAAGAGAAATCGGTCTTTTCAAAATCTTCATGGCCGAGCATTGCGATGAACATTGTGGGAACTCCGTGGAAGCAGGTGATCTTTTCTTTATTGATGCAGTAAAGTCCCTTTCTCGGTGAGAAGGCGGTGATGGGGGACATTGTAACGCCGTGAGTCATAGATGAGGTCATCGCCAGAACCATGCCGAAGCAGTGGAACATGGGCACCTGGATCATCATGCGGTCTGCAGTGGAGAGATCCATGCGGTCACCGATGGACTTACCGTCGTTGATGATGTTGTAATGTGTGAGCATAACACCCTTGGGGAAGCCGGTAGTGCCGCTGGTGTACTGCATGTTGCACACGTCGTGCTTGTTGATCATTGCGGCTCTGCGGTAAACTGCGTCGATGGGTGTCTTTTCAGCCATAGCCATAGCCTGATCCCAGGTCATGCAGCCGGGCTGAGCGGAGTCAACTGTGATGATATTTCTGAGGAAGGGCAGCTTGCGAGAGTGAATGGGCTTGCCGGACTCGTGGTCTGCCAATTCGGGAACAAGCTCCTTGATGATTCCCACATAGTCGGAGTCCTTGTATCCGTCGATCATAACGAGAGTGTGGGTATCGGACTGACGGAGCAGGTATTCCGCCTCATGGATCTTGTAAGCGGTGTTAACTGTAACGAGAACTGCGCCGATCTTTACGGTTGCCCAGAAGGTGATGTACCACTGGGGTACGTTTGTTGCCCAGATAGCTACGTGGTCGCCCTGCTTTACGCCCATTGAAATGAGTGCGCGTGCAAAGGTGTCAACGTCCTCGCGGAATTCGGGGTAGGTTCTGGTGTAGTCCATTTCAGTATAGCGGAACGCGTACTGATCGGGGAATTCCTCGCACATGCGGTCCAGCACCTGGGGGAATGTGAGGTCAATGAGCTGATCCTTTTCCCAAACGTAGTAGCCGTCTCCGCGCTTGTTCTTCTGAAGTCTGCCAACTGCCTCGGCATTTCCAAGATACTGTGCCATGAAGTTGGTGAAGTGGGGGAATACGATACCTGCCTCGGAGAGATCGGGAGCGTACTGCTTCAGCCACTCGAGAGAGATGTAACCCTCATAGTTCAGGGAACGGAGAGCCTTCATATAGTCAGCCATGGGAGGAAGATCACCCTCACCTACAAGGCGGTACTGGATCTTTCCGTCAACCATAACGGAGTCTTTGATGTGTGTATGCTTGATATATGCGCCCAGGTTTTTGATCGTGGTCTCGGGTGTTTCGCCATTGAAGCGGTAGGGGTGGTTGAAGTCCCACAGAGCGGCAACGTTGTCGCTACCGATTCTTGCAAGAACGTCAGCAAGACGCGCTGTATCGGAGTAAACGCCGTTTGTCTCGATGAGGAGAGTAACGCCTGCTTCTTCAGCGATGGGCGCGAGGATCTTCATAGGTCCGATAACATTTTCGTCGTCAAAATCCGTTGTGGGCTCTGCGGTAAGGTCACCGAGTACACGAATATAGGGAGTCTCAAGAGCTGCGGCAAGAGCGATATACTCCTTCAGCTCAGCGATTGTCTCGTCGTGACGTTCCTTGAAGCGGAGAGCGCAGCCGGAAGAGAGACAAGCAATCTCCAGCTTAAGGCGCCTCAGCTGTGCCTTTGTTGCAGGGAGATTTTCAGGCTTAAAGGGGGAAGCGTGCACAGAGAAAATATCTCCGCCGAGTCCGCGCATTTCGATTCCGTGGAAACCGAAGTCCTTTGCCATGGTATAAATATCAGCCCAGGAGAAATCCGGACAACCCAGAGTTGAAAATGAGATCTTCATAATAGTTGATCCTCCGATAAAAAAGTATTTTGCGATTTGTTTCGGGGGAGACCGAAAAATAAAAAACACCGACGTCCTCCATCATAAAGAGACGCGGTGCAAACCTCGTGGTACCACTCTTTTTCGGCAAAAATACCCTTAATCAGGCACAAATCTATGCCCTACCCTTGTAACGGTGGGATTCCGTCTGCGCCTACTGATCACTTGATTTTCGGGCAGCCGCTATGGAGTGAGTTGAATACGATACGAACACTGTCTTTTCACCGGCCGACAGCTCTCTGTACGTCGATTTCGGATTCGCTTTCTCCGTCATGGCGTTTGTTTTATATGAGAAGATTATACCACGCTCCACTCCCTCTGTCAAGTGTGCATAACCTACAAAATTAAGTGGCAGAGGGAGCATGGATTTGTGCTTATTCTGTGAAATATGGGCATTTTGAGACGGATTTTTGGTATTTCGCCTGCAAAATCGGGATGCATAAATATGTTATATTTACCCTGCAATGCGATAATTATGCAATAAACAACCGCGAGAACAGATTGATCGCCACACAGAGCAGATACCCGATCAGGGTGGGAAGGACTGCCGAAACGAGAGTCCAGCGGATGCTTCCCGTCTCTTTTTTTGTTGTCATAAGGGTGGTGGCGCAAGGGAAGTGGAACATCATGAATATGATAACGCACACCACGGTCACCCCACTCCAACCTGCGGCGGCAAATGCGGCGGGGACGTCGGATATTTCGTCAAGGTTAAGTCCACCTGCGCTGATACCCGTGATCGCAAGAGGCAGCATCAGCTCAGCGGCGGGAAGTGCGAGGATAAACGCAAGCATCAAGACCCCGTCCATGCCTGCAAGTCGTCCGACGGGATCGAGCAGGTCGGTGAGATGTGCAAATATGCTCTTTGTTCCTACGGATATATTTACAGCCAGCCAGATCAGTATTCCTGCAGGAGCGGCGGCACTTACTGCTCTGCCGAGAACAAATAGAGTCCTGTCGAAAACGGAACGGACAATGACCTTGCCGACCTGCGGTGCTCTGTACGGCGGAAGCTCGAGAGTGAATGAGGACGGCTCACCGCGGAGCAAAGTCACGGACAAGAGCTTAGAGACACCGAGAGTCACCGCCACGGACAAAATGAGGAGAAACAGCATACCGATAACCGATCCGCCTTTGCTCAGTCCGAGACAACCGAGAGCTGCGATGATCAGCGGAAGTCTTCCGTTGCAGGGAATGAAGGAGTTTGTGATAATTGCGATAAGCCGCTCCCTCGGAGAATCAATAATACGGCATCCCGTGACTCCCGCGGCGTTACATCCAAGTCCCATGAGCATGGTGAGCGACTGTTTACCGCACGAGCCGCATCCCTTGAAGCATCTGTCGAGATTGAATGCCACACGCGGCAGATATCCGAGATCTTCAAGCAGGGTGAAGAACGGGAAGAATATTGCCATCGGCGGAAGCATAACGGCAACCACCCGAAATACCGTGGCAAAGAGTCCGTCGCACAGGAGGGAAGTGAGCGCGGTGGGGAGCCTTGGTGCGAGAAAGCTTCGCAGTGCCACTTGGGCGATATCAAGAAGACCTCCGAGTGCTCCAGAGAGATAACCGCTTCCCACAAGAGTTAACCAGAACACTCCCGCAAGTAAGAGAAGCATTACGGGAATTGCGGTGTATTTCCCTGTGAGAATGGAGTCGATCCGTCTGTCGCGTGAGGTTGGGTCGCCTGCGGTGTGTACACATTCCCGAACAATGTCCGATGGATGGGGGAACTCGTTTTTTTCTTCCGGAGAGCCCGTTTTGCCTTCAAATTCCCTCACTATTGCGCTTTTTAGCTCACTGAGGCCCACTTTTTGCCGTGCGGCAGTCAGCACAACGGGACATCCTGTCATCTCGGACAGTCTCGCTGAATCAACCTTAACCCCCTTTTTCTCCGCTTCGTCAATGAGATTCACGCAGATGATGACTCTGTCGCATATCTCTGCCGCCTGCCTTACGAGAAGAAGATTTCGCTCAAGGGACAGCGCATCGCATACGCAAACTGTCACATCTGTCTTGCCGCTTTCGATATGATCACGGGAGACCTCCTCCTCGGGAGAATGACATCGGAGGGAATATATCCCGGGCAAGTCTGTCAGAAGTACCGTGTACTCTCCGACGGTGAATTTTCCCTCCGCGGAGCCGACAGTTTTTCCTGCCCAGTTGCCTGTGTGCTGTTTCATTCCCGTCAGCGCATTGAACACTGTGCTTTTGCCTACGTTTGGGTTGCCGAGAAGTGCTGCGCGTATTAGTTTTTCGCTCATATGCCCTCCGATGCAGACTTCTTCTCCGCAAGTCGAACGACAGAGTCCGAGAACAGTCTCACCACTCCCGCGTCCTCCTGCCTAAGCGCGATCACGCTTCCTTTTATCATATAAGCGTGAGGCTCACCCAGCGGACTTTTCATAACACACCGTACTTCCTCACCCTCGGTTATTCCCAGATCTCTGAGTCTGTCTGTGATATTTCTGCCGCCGTCGATCAGGGCGCTGACTTTGGCCTTGCATCCCACAGGAAGAGCTGACATTCTAAAATAATCCTTTTTCATACGTTCCTCTCATTTGTGTAATTATTTCATCTGCCCGCGCATATTATCTTGCAGAGGCGTAACTTTGTTTTGCTGATATAAGTATATGAAATGAGAGGGAGTCGTGACACATGAAAGATACATTCTTAACTGAAGCGGGGTATGCGGGAGAATCGAGGAAGCAGGGAGGACTTACTCCTGCGGCAGAGGATTATCTTGAGATGATATACCGCCTGTCTGTTGTCAATGGAGAGGGAAGACCTGTGAGAATATGTGAGCTTTCGGAAAAGCTTCACGTTTCTCCCTCTTCCGCATCGAGAATGGCACAGTCCATGGCGGTCTGGGGATATCTTGACTTCAAACGGTACGGGTATATAACGATGACGGAGAAAGGGATGGAGTGGGGGGAATATCTCATGCGGCGGCACGGCACAGTTGTGAGATTTCTCCATTGGCTTAACAGCGAGAGTGAGCTGTCTGAGGCGGAGCGCATAGAGCATTATCTTTCCCCCGAAACTGTTGCGGCAATGGAGAGGATACTTCTGCGGGATGAAGAGCGGGAAACGGCAGGAGAAGGCGGCACAGTCATAGAAGGCTGCTCGGGAGCATATAATTAAGCGGATAAATATAATTACCGAAAGGACGGATACGATTGTGGATACATCATTATTTGTAAAGAGGCTTGATACTACCGCGACGGCGGAACTTACGGAGGATTTCAGTCTCCCCGATTATCAGCCGCCGATTCAGAGAGTTGTGGGAGTGAAGGCTACGCCGCTGCTTGAGGGGAAATACCTCTCGGGGGAGGAGCTGGAGATGGACGGCTGTGTTACGTACACTGTTTTGTACGTCGGAGAGGACGGAAATTTGACCCAAACCTCGCAAACGTCCTCGTATACCGCATCTGTGCCTGTAAAAAGCGAGGATGACAGATTTTCCGCGCGGGATATGGTCGTGGGATATACGGCAGAGGGTGTTACTTGCCGTGTTACTGGGCCGAGAAAATTCACTCTGTCATCCCGTGTAAAACATAATGTTCTGTCGCAAAAGCCGACGGATGTGGGTCTGAAGGTGGAAAAGCGGGAGGGAATGACAGCTTCTCCTGTGTTGCGGCGGCAAAGTGGGTCTCACACCACTGCTTCCGTGAGCGAAGTCAGCAAAAGCTGTGAGGTCTCGGGGGAGATGCGCGAGCGAGAGGGAATGAAGCCGATCATGGCACAGAGTGGTGTTGCGATCTCTGACGTGCGTATAAGCGGACAGAACAAAAAAGAGGCTCTCGTCAAGGGCGAATGCTTTGTTAACGTGCTCCTTTGCACTCCCGAGGGGGAATACGTGCTGTCGAAAGGCCGCTCACCCATTGAGGAGACTGTTGAATTACCTGAGTTTGCTTCTGCGGATTTACTCCACGCTGCCGCATTCGGAAACGTAGCCATGATCGAGATCGAAAGCGCCGACGACGGTGCGATACGCTGGAACGTGGAATACGACATCGACTGCGCTCTTATGAGATGTATGGAATGCGAGACGGTGTCGGATGCATATCTAACGGAAATGGATGACGTGCTGACATACGGTGATTTTGTTTCGTACGCCCCGGCTTGTGTGAAAAACGGCAGGCTTACCACATCGGGAACGGGCAGAATGAGACCCGGTGCTAAGTATATCTGTGCGTGGGGTAACGGGACATCAGAGAGATGCGACATAAGCGGTGGTAAAATGACGGTGTACGGCACGGTGAAGGTGAACTTGGTAACATCCTTTGAGGGAGAGATGCTGACAGATGAGGTGACACTGCCACTGAAATATGAGTGTGAGGCTATTCAGGGTGCAAGAGATGCGGCTGACGGGGATATTTCGCGGCGTATCGGTGTGACGGTGACGGATATCGGCGTGAGGGCTGACGGAGATATAGCAAATATTACCGTTGAGCTGTCGCTTTCTGCGGTCGCTCTTGAAACTCAGCCTGTCAATACCGTTATCGGAATAGCTCCTCTTTCCCCGACAAGTGGCCGTGAGGAGCAAAAGCGCAACGTGATTCGGGTGTATGTACCTGAGGTGGGCGAAACACCGTGGGATGTGGAGAAGCGCTTCAGACTCGGCAAAGAGATAGCGCCCGAGGGAGATAAATACGTAATCTAATAAAACAAAAAAGCCTTGGAGTCACAATAACTTCAAGGCTGATTGTTTAATTATATGTAATTTTACTTGCCGAGAACTGCCGCGCCGATGATGCCTGCGTCGTTACCGAGCATTGCGATCTTGATCTCGCACTTCGGTGTGCTGTCGTCTGCGGGAATGGAAGACCATACCTTTTCAAACAGAGGCTTAAGGAGGTAGTCGCCCTCGTTGCAAACACCGCCGCCGATGGAAAGAACGTCGGGATGGAAGATGTTGATAGTATTTACGATACCGCAAGCCAGGTAGGAGATGTATTCGTCAACGATCTCAGCCGCAACAGCGTCGCCTGTCTTCATAGCAGCGAATGCGGTTCTTGCGGACACCTTTGAGAGATCTCCGCCGATCATGTTGTCGATGGATGTCTTTCTGCCAGCCGCACGAGCCTCGAGAACGCGGTCCTTTGTGATGTTAACAAGACCTGTAGCGGAGCTGTATGTTTCCCAGCAGCCCTTTCTACCGCAGGAGCACTGTCTGCCGTCCTTTTCGATTACGGTGTGACCGAGCTCGGCACCTGCAAAGTTGAAGCCGGAGTAAACCTTGCCGCCAATGATAACGCCACCGCCGAGACCTGTGCCCAGAGTGATCATTACGGAAATAGGAGCACCTGCCGCAACACCTGCAATAGCCTCTGCCTTAGCCGCTGCGTTTGCATCATTTTCAATATATACAGGCTTGCCATCGAGAAGAGCGGAGAGCTTGTCAGCGAGAGGGTAGTTCAGGAAGGGGATGTTGTTCGCATACTCTACAACGCCTGTTGCACTGTTGGCTGTACCGGGAGTAGCAACGCCTGCCCATGCGATGTCGTCAAGAGTGATGCCCATGTCCCATATCAGACGCTTTGAAAGGATCGCCATATCTTCAATGATCGCATCCGCACCGCGATCGGGCTTGGTGGGGGTGCTGCCCTTCTTCACGATCTCGTACTTTTCGTTAACAATACCGATAGCGATATTAGTACCGCCAAGGTCAACGCCTATGTAATACATAATCTGTACCTCATTTCTGGATAATCACATAAAATGCCCGGAAAATCTGCCCGGTTTTACTTGATTCTATTATATAATTTAGGGCGTCGTTTGTCAACATAAATCTGACAGTATTTCGAAAATCTTGAGCCGCACGGAGACGGCCGGAGGCGAGTGGGCAAGACACCTGTGAAGGAGGTGAGAAAGGGCGGTTTTTTGAGGAAGAACGGAGAAAAGTGTGAAAACAGCAAAAACGAGTGACAATTTCACAAAATCACGCGAATTTCACATAAATTTGTGCATTGTGTATATGTGTAGAAAAAAGATGGGGAAATTTGTGCAAAACGTACAAAAATAATAATTTGGCAGCTTTTTTGCAACTGAAAATATATGGTGCGATAACCGCCGCATGGGTAAGAATAATTTACTACACTAAATATGGTTCATATTAATGCAGAATTTATTGTAATTTATAGATTTATTTGTTAAATAAAATGCAATTTATCAATCATAACAGTAAATAATATTTACCCACAATATGTGTTCCGAGGGCATCAAGGGGTAGTGCTTTTTGGATGCTAAAAAATCGTCTTGTTTGCGGGAAAAACCAAAGTTAAAAAATAACTTTTTATGCACTTCATATATATGTAAGAAACAGTCGGTCTTATTGACATTTTGAGCCTTTTGTGATAATATAATGACATAAAAAATGATGGGAGTGTTTTTTTTGCGCTCTCGCGAGGGTTTTTGGGGTGAAAATTGCCCCCAAAAGTCTCGGAAAATGTGCTTTTTTTGACGGTGTTTCGCTGTCATTTTCGGCACATGTTGCCCCGTTTGGGGTGGCTGTACCTGTTCCTGAGCAGGTATGGTTTTGAAATAAGCAGGAGGAAGGTTCTTATGAGAAAAACCACAAGCAAAAGACTGATCAGCCTTGCATTGTCCGTTCTTATGTTTGCGACAGCTATGCCTACGTTCGTTTCCGCGGCAGAAGCAACCGTTGACGCATCCACAGGTAAGACAACGCTCCAGGAGATCAGCGAATCTCTCAACACCAAGCCCTACGATTCTTATTCGGAGTTATATGAGAACGTTGCGCGCGGTGAAGAAACGATCATTATTGATGCTGTCAACTACCTGAAGGATGAGACAACAGTAAGCACATCTGTTGTAACTGACTACCAGGGCAGAGAAGGCACAGCGGTAATGACCGGTGACGACGGACGTATTACATGGGAGGTAGACATCCCCAAAGAAGGTATGTATGCCATCGCAATCGAATACTGCTCCGTATCCGATAAAACGAACTCTGTTGAGCGTACGCTTTACATAAATAATGTCGTACCTTTTTCCGAGGCGCGTTTCCTTCTCATGAAGAAGTCATGGGTGAACGTTTATGCCGAGAATGGCCGCTTCCAGTTGGACGGCAACGGTAATGAGCTTCGTCCCACAACATACGCTGTTCATGAGTGGAAGACATACGATGTTATGGACTCAAACGGCTATCATGCCAACCCCTTCGAGTTCTACTTCAAGGAAGGTAAAAATACTATCGCCCTTGAGTCTGTTCGTGAGGAAGTTGTAATTGACAACATCATCATCTATCCTTACGAAGACAAGCTTTCTTACGAGGAATATGTAAGCGGAAAGAGTGAAGCGGCAACTGATAAGGTTATCCACATTCATGCTGAGACACCCTCCAAGACTTCCGACTATACAATATATCCTATCTACGACCGTAAATCCTCTATCACTGAGCCTCAGGATGCTGCAAAGCTCAGACTGAACACTATCGGTAGTGAAAAGTGGGTAACTGCAGGTCAGTGGATCGAATACGAATTTGAAGTAGAGACAGCAGGCCTTTACGAGATCGTATTCCGCTTCAGACAGAACGAGCTCTCCGGTATGTACACCTCCAGAAGACTGTACATCGACGGTGAGGTTCCCTTTGAAGAAGCAAACTATCTTAAGTTCAACTACAGCTCAGACTGGCAGGTTGAAGCAGCCAACAACGGTGCGGATACATTCCAGTTCTACTTCGAGCCGGGTGTGCACACCATCAGACTTGAGGTAACACTCGGTGAGATGGGTACGGTAGTAAGTCAGGTTTCCGACGTTCTTGATGCGATTAACAAGGACTACCTTGAAATCCTCAAGCTCACAGGTGCTAACCCCGACACATACCGTGACTACGGTTTCGGTCGTGTACTTCCCGACGTTGTTCGTGACCTGGTAATTCAGGGTCAGACACTCCGCGAAGTTGTTAACTATGTAGAAAACATGGCAAACATCAAGACTCAGAACTCCGCTACTCTTGATGAAATCCAGAGACTCCTTATCACAATGGGTACCGACGAGAGCCAGATCGCCAAGAACATCAACTCTCTCAAGGAAAAGGTTGGTACACTCGGTGAATGGATCAATACAGTAAACAGTCAGCCTCTCGAGATCGACTGGATCAACATTCAGCCCGCTTCCGCTGAAAAGCCCAAGGCTGAGGCTAACTTCTTCCAGAGCATCTGGTACGAGATCAAGCAGTTCTTTGCTTCCTTCTTCACTGACTACAGCTCACTGAGCGCAGGCAGCTCTGAAGCAGTTGCAAATGACAGAAACATCGACGTTTGGGTAGCTTCCGGCCGTGACCAGGCACAGATCATCCGTAACCTTATGGATAACGACTTCGGTCCGAAGACAGGAATTAATGCATCCCTTAAGCTCGTTGCAGGTGGCGCGCTCTTGCCTTCCGTTCTTGCCGGTGTGGGACCTGAGGTCGCACTTCCCGGTACAGGCGTTGACCCAATTCAGTACGCTATCCGTTCTGCGGTTCTCGCAGTAAACCCCGAAGCGTATGAGGATCTCCCCGGTGACGATGCGGAGACTAAGGAATACAACGCAGAAATGCGTGAGATCTTCTCCAACTTCGATGAGATCGCATCTCGTTTCACAGAAGCGTCCATTATCCCGATCTCCCTCTACGGAAAGACATACGGTCTTCCTGATACACAGACATGGAACATGATGTTCTACCGTACAGATATCCTTGCTGACCTTGGACTGGAAGTTCCCAAGACATGGGACGACCTCCTCGCGATGATCCCTGTACTCCAGTTCAACAACATGGAAATCGGTCTTTCTCAGGATTATCAGATGTATCTGTATCAGATGGGCGGTGACCTGTGGGCAGATGACGGTATGAGAATCAACCTTGACTCCAACCTTGCACTTGAGTCATTTGAAACAATGTGTAACATGTTCACACAGTATTCTCTCCCCGTTACATTCGACGCAGCTAACCGTTTCAGAACAGGTGAGCTCCCGATCTTCATCTCCGGATACACAACATATAACAACATCATCATCTTCGCTACAGAAATCGCAGGTCTTTGGGAATTCGGTCCCATCCCCGGCTTCCTTCAGGAGGATGGTACAATCGACAATACAGCGATCTCCTCTACCGGCGCTATCGTTATGATGGCAGGTGCTGATGACATAGAATCTGCTTGGGAATATATGTGCTGGTACACAGACACCACATTCCAGGTTGAATACTCCAACGAACTCGTTGCTATCCTCGGTCCTGCAGCTAAGAACCCCACAGCTAACATGGAGGCTCTTGCTGAATTGCCTTGGACATCCCGTGAGTACAACCAGCTTATGAAGCAGATGGAAAACACAACAGCTATCCCCAACTACCCCGGCTCTTACATCCTTGCACGTTATACAAACTTCGCGTTCCTCGATGCGTATAACAACCATGCAGACCCTGTACAGTCTCTCCTCGGTCACATCAATGCGATCAACAAGGAGATCACAAGAAAGAGAACAGAGTTTAGCCTTGAAACTCTCGAAATCGGTCAGACTCTTGCTGAAAAGCGACTCGGTCAGGCTTCAGAAGTAATCGCTGAGCTTGATGAGGCAACCAGAAGCTCTGCTGAAGTACAGGCAGTTATCGCGGCTATCGCGAGCGAGGATATTGAAGAACTCAGAATCGCAGCAGGCGCACTTGATACTTCAAACGAAAAACTCGCAAAAATCGCTTCCTATATTAAAGAAGCGGCTGATTGCCTCGAAACATACCAGCTGTATGTATAACAGCAGAAACGAAAATCTGACAAAGGAGAGAGTTCATGTCTAAAAATACAGTCAAACAAGTTAAAACTCGTAAAGAGATGACAAAGGCGCAGTGGACATGGTTTCTTATAAGAAAGAACAAAATGGCATACATGATGGTAGCGCCGTTTATGATCCTTTTCTTCATATTTACTATTATCCCCGTTGTTTTGTCTCTCCTCTTGAGCCTTACATCATTCAACATGCTTGAATTCCCGAAGTTCGTTTTCATGGACAACTACATCACATTGTTCCTTGATGACGACCTCTTCATGACGGCTCTGAAAAACACACTTATCTTCGCAGCTATCGTTGGTCCTGCATCCTATGCTATTTCCTTCTGCGTAGCGTGGTTCATCAACGAGCTTCCTCCGAAGGTCCGTGCTATCGTAACACTTATTTTCTACGCTCCGTCCATTGCCGGTAACGTATACCTTATCTGGGGTGTAATGTTCTCCGGTGACGCATACGGTTATATCAACGGTTTCCTTCTCGATATGGGACTAATCGATACTCCGATCCTCTGGTTCCAGACAGCGAAATACGTAATGCCGCTGTGTATCATCGTAGCGCTGTGGACATCCCTCGGTACTTCCTTCCTGTCATTTATCGCAGGTCTCCAGGGTATCAACAAGTCTCTGTTCGAAGCCGGAGCTATTGACGGTATCAAGAACAGATGGCAGGAGCTGTGGTATATCACACTTCCTTCCATGAAGCCTCAGCTTATGTTCGGTGCGATCCTCTCCATCACAGGCTCCTTCGGCTTCGGTGGTATCGTATCTGCACTTGCAGGTAACCCTCCGGTAGACTACGTAGGCTATACGCTCTCTCACCACCTTGGTGAGTATCAGGGTAACCGTTGGGAAGTAGGTTACGCGGCAGCTATCTCCTTCCTGATGTTCCTTATGCAGATCGGCGCCAACGTACTGGTAACAAAAATGATTTCAAAGTTGGGTGAATGACATGGCTAAAAGATTAAGAATTAGAAAACATCAAGTCGTCCTCAACAGATCGGCTGGCGGCGACGCGGGTATTACATTTGTTCTTGCCATATTCGGTATCTTCATGGCACTGCCGTTCTACTACACAATCATTCAGTCTCTCAAGCCTCTTAACGAGCTGTTCTACTATCCTCCGAAGTTCTACGTAGTACATCCTACGTTCGACAACTTCACGGATCTGTTCAACCTCATGGGAGACTCTTGGGTTCCGTTCTCCCGTTACATCTTCAACACAGTGTTCATCTCTGTGGGCGGTACGTTCGGTAACCTGGTTCTTTCCTCGATCTGTGCATATGCTCTTGCTAAGATCGACTTCCCCGGCGGAAAACAGTGCTTCTGGCTCATTCAGAAGTCCCTCATGTTCTCAGCTACAGTCGGCGGTATCGTAAACTTCATTACAATGTCCGCACTTGGCTGGATCGATACATATCTCGCTATCATCGTACCCGCGTGGTGTTCAACCCTCGGTCTGTATCTGATGAAGCAGTTCATGGAGTCCAACGTAACAACGGAAATTCTCGAATCCTCCCGTCTCGACGGTGCGTCCGAGTTCCGTACCTTCTGGTCCATTGCGATGCCCATGGTTAAGCCCGCTTGGCTGACTCTGATCATCTATGCGTTCCAGGGACTTTGGAACTCCGGCTCCAGTGAGTACATCTACTCCGAGCAGCTCAAGACTCTTAACTACGCTATCGGCCAGATCACCGCGGCAGGTATTACCCGTTCCGGTGCGTCTGCAGCAGCAACCGTTATCATGATGATCGTTCCGATTCTGGTATTCGTAATTTCACAGTCCAATATCATCGAAACGATGGGATCCAGCGGTATGAAAGACTAAAAGGAGGACATATGAAGAAAATAACAAGATTATTCATCCTTACGCTTGCCCTCCTGATGGTTCTTCCCATTGCGATCTCCGCAAGCGTGCCTTACGCAACATATACATACTCCGGTCAGGGTCTGATCCTTTCATCTCCCGACGCGTATGTTCCCGACGTTGTTGTTGACTCGGCTTACATGGGTCTTCCCAAGAGCCTTGGCAACGACCTGCGTGACCTGTTCGTTGCTCCCGACGGCAGGATCTACATCGCGGATGCGTCCAACAACAGAATCGTTGTCCTGGACAAATACTACAAGCTCCAAAACGAGATCACAACCTTCGTAAACAATCAGGGTATTCCCGATGGATTCAACAATCCCTCCGGTGTGTTCGTTGACGAGCATAACATGTACGTCTGCGATACCGACAACAACAGAATCATCCTCTTCGACACAAACGGCAAGTTCATCAAGGTAATTGCCAAGCCTGAATCAAGCCTCTTCGAAGAAGGCGATATCTACAAGCCCGTTGCCTGTGTAGCAGACGACTACGGCCGAATCTTCGTAGTATCCTCCACCACATACCAGGGTATCATCGTTCTTAATACTGACGGTGACTTCTTCGGATTTATCGGTGCTACAAAGGTTACAGTTAACGCCCTTGAGCTTCTGTGGAGAAAGTTCCAGACAGAAAAGCAGAAGCAGAACTCCAAGGAATACGTTTCCACAGAGTTCAACAACATCACAATTGACGACCAGAACTTCATCTACGTAACAACTTCCTCTATTGAGGTTTCTGTTGCGGCAGGCGACACCTCCGCCGATAACGCTCCCGTTAGAAAGCTCAACGCTTCCGGTATCGACGTTATGGCTCGAAACGGCTTCTTCCCGCCCTCAGGTGAAATCATGGTTGAAACAAGAAGCGACGATACAACTGCTGTAACAGGCGCTTCCAAGGTTATCGACGTTGCTATCGGACCTGAAGGAACATGGTCAATCATCGACGAAAACCGTTCCAAGGTATTTACTTACGACTCAAACGGCGCTCTTCTCTTTGCTTTCGGTGATAAGAACGGTGCGCAGATCGGTAACATCGCAACTGTTGAAGCGATCGCTTACCAGGGATCAAACATCCTGCTCCTCGACAGAACAAACGCTAACATCGTTGTGTTCCGCCGTACAGAGTATGCAGACCTGCTTATCGGAGCTCTTGAGCACGATAACCAGAGAATGTACGACGTAACCATCGACGACTGGACTGAGATCCTCAAGAGAAACAACAACTTTGACGCAGCGTACATCCAGATCGGTAAGTCACTTTACCGTCAGGGTCAGTATGAGGAGTCAATGGAATACTTCAAGGCTGCAAACGAAACTGTAAACTATTCCGATGCTTATAAGGAAATCCGTAAGGAATGGGCTAACAAGTTCTTCTGGATCATCCCGATCATCATCGTTATCGCTTGCATCCTCCTTGCTAAGTTCTTCGGATATGCAGGCAAGGTTAACAAGAGAACAGCTCTCAAGGTTGGTAGAAAGAGCCTCAAGGAAGAGCTCCTCTACACAATGCACGTTATTTTCCATCCGTTCGACGGCTTCTGGGATCTGAAGCACGAAAAGCGCGGTTCTGTAAAGAGTGCGTTCGTAATCCTCCTTGCAACAGTTATGGTATTCTTCTATAACTCCATCGGTCAGGGTTACATCTTCAATCCACGTCCCTCCACAACCTTCAACATCGTTGGTGCGATCACCGCAGTTGTAGTACCGCTTCTCCTTTGGGTAGTGGCTAACTGGTGTCTTACAACTCTGTTCGAGGGTGAAGGCAGCATGAAGGACATTTTCGTAGCATCCTGCTACTGTCTCACTCCTCTTGTACTGCTCATTCTCCCCTCCACTATCGCATCCAACTTCCTGCTTGCGGCAGAAGGCGGTATCATCGCACTGTTCTCCGCACTTGGCTACCTTTGGATGGGACTCTTGCTCTTCATCGGTATGATGGTAACACACAACTACACCGTAGGCAAGAACGCGCTCACATGTATTGCAACCATCGTTGGTATGGCATTCATCATGTTCATGGGACTCTTGTTCTCCAGCCTTATGGGTAAGATGGTAAGCTTTGTTACAAACATCATCGATGAGATCAGCTACCGATTGTAAATTCAGAGAAGGAGAAACAGATATGAAAACAAAAAGAATTATATCAGCCCTCTTGGCTCTGATTATGCTCTGCGGTATATTGCCCCTCAGCGTGTTTGCGGCGTGGTCCGATAAGGTAGACGAGGACGGAAATCCCCTCATCAACTACCTCTCCTACTATTTCGAAACACCTGAAGCAAAACTTGAGACCATGGTTCTTGTCAGAGAACAGTACGGCTTCCAGCTTTACTACGAGGAGTTCACCGGTGAAATCGCAGTTGTTGATACTGCTACCGGTCAGACATACTTCTCAAACCCCTATGACGTAGCAAACCCCGATTACGGTATTGCCGATCAGACAAAGCAGGAGCTTCTCTCCCAGCTTATCATCACATATCTTGACAACGGCGTTGAAAAGACGATGAACAGCTATGTTGAAGCAGCTCTCCGCGGTCAGATCACAATGACACCTATCAAAAACGGTATCCGCGTTGAGTATGCGATCGGTGAAGAAGCAGTTACTCGTCTCGTTCCCCGTCTTATCAAGAAGGAACGTTTCGAAGAAATGATCATGAATCACATCACCGACGGTTGGGACTGGGCAACAGTTGACGCCTTCTACGACCTGAAGGACCCCAGCGACTCCACACTCACCGAAAAGATGATCGCTCAGATGCAGGCTGCATTCCCCATTACAAAGGAAATGGCAGTTTACACTATCTCCGATACAGTAAACCCTGCTGAGCTTAAGAGAGTAGAAAGACTCATCAAGAAATACTGCCCCGATTACACATTTGAAGAGCTCGAATATGACCACGACCTCACAGGTTACGTTGGTAAGGACGCAGCTCCGCCGAGATTCCGTATGGCTCTTGAGTACACACTCACAGAGAACGGTCTTGAAGCGAGACTTCCTGCAAACGGCCTCCAGTTCGACGAAAGTGTATATCAGTTCAAGACTGTAACAGTACTTCCTTACTTCGGAGCAGGTACAAATAAGTACACAGGTTACTCATTCATCCCCGACGGCTCAGGCGCTCTGATCAGGTTTGAGGAGTTCAAGGGTAAGTCAGTAAACATCTCCGGTCAGCTATACGGCGCGGACTATGCTTACCATGAGATCTCCGGTCAGCACTCCGAGGTAATGAGAATGCCCGTTTACGGCGTAATGACCAACTACGGTGACGACCCCGAGCAGGCAGCAAAGAGTGCAGACCAGATCACCTCATCCGGCTTCCTTGCCATCATCACAGAGGGTGACTCTCTCGCAACTCTGATGGCATCCTGCGGTGGTGCGGTGCATCCCTACAACACAGTTTACCCCACATTCACGCCTCGTCCGTCTGACACGTACAACCTTGCAGACTCCATTTCTGTAAGCGGTAACGCCACATGGACTGTAACCTCCAAGAGAAAGTATACTGAATCCTACAGAATCCAGTACGTCTTCCTTTCTGACAACGAAATTGCTGAAGATAAGGGAATTGACGATTACTACACAGCTGACTGGACAGGTATGGCAACAGCTTACCGCGATTACCTCACTGAAAAGGGTGACATCGCAAAGCTTGAGAATACAAAGGAAGATATTCCCCTTTACATTGAAACATTCGGTTCTACCACAACAACAGACAGAGTTCTGTCCTTCCCCGTTGAGGTTGACCTCGCCCTCACAACATTTGAGGACGTTAAGACAATGTACACAGAGCTGGCAGAGCTTGGTATCAGCAATGTAAACTTCAAGCTCACAGGTTATGCTAACGGCGGTCTTATCTCCACAGTACCTTATAAGCTCGAGTGGACAGAGGTAGTTGGCGGTGAAGATGGATTTATGAATCTCGTTAAGTTTGCTGAAGAAAACGGCTTTGACATCTATCCCGACTTCGACTTTGCTTACATCGAAAAGGAAGGCGCGTTCGACGGTATAAGCCTTAAGGAACACGCGATCCGTACAATCGACGACCGTTATACCACAAAGAGAGAATACAACGCAGCACTTCAGGTATTCCAGAAGTCACAGCTCATCTGTATCTCTCCTGTAGCGTATGAATATCTCTACGACGGCTTCGGACCCAGATATACTAAGTATGGTAACGACTCCATTGCTGTAACAACTCTCGGTACAGACCTCAGCTCCGACTTTGACGAAGATGAGCCTTACCACCGCGAGGACAACAAGAAGTTCACAACAGATCTTCTCGAGGAAATGACAGAGGATTACGACAACATCATGATCGATGGCGGTAACGCATATGCGATCAAGTATGCGGATGTTATCCTTAACGCATCTCTTACATCCTCCAAGTACACAATGGCAAGTGAATCCGTTCCTTTCATGGGTATGGTTTACCACGGTTCCAAGGTATTTACCGGTTCCGCAACAAACATGGAAGGTGACATCGCTCAGGCTATCCTCAATGCTATTGAGAACGGTGCCGGCATGTACTTCATCCTCTCCTACCAGAACACAAGCGTACTGAAGGAAACTCCCGCACTCAGCGGATACTACTCAGTTGCTTACGATATCTGGAAGGACGACATCGTTAAGTACTACAACACACTTAACGATGCAATCGCGGATCTTCAGGCATCCTACATCATTGACCACGAATTCATCCAGGCTGAGCGTATTCCCGACGCGGAAGAGCTTCAGGCTGAGGCTGATGCACTGGAAAATGCATTCTATCTGTCTCTTGAAAATCAGATCAAGAAGCTTGAAGAGGACCTCAGAGACGAACGCCGTAAGGCTCGTATCGCAGTTCAGGAGGCAGGCGGTGTATGGGATCCCAGCACATTCACTTCCGACATTCCCGCAAAGATCGAGGAACTCAAGAATTCCGAACTCGTTATTCCCGAGTTTGACATCGCAGGTGACGGCGTTATCACAGCTAAGTACGCAACAGAATCCGGTTCTGTTGTAAGAGTTGAATACGAAGGCGGCGTAAACTTCATTCTGAATTACAACTCCTTCGACATCACAGTTCAGTATGACGGTCAGATTTACACGATCGGCGCACTCGACTTTGTGAGAATAGACTAATGAAAGGGGAGTAGATTATGAACTTAAACATTGATGCCGGCAAAAACGGCAAAAAGCAAAAGCTGACCATAGATGCTCCTCGTAAGAAGAGAAAGAGCAGAGTCTCTCTTGATGTTAAGAAGGCAAGAGCAGGTTGGATCTTCGTACTTCCTTTCGTGCTTGGCTTCTTCCTCATCTATCTTCCCGTAATATTCGACGCTGTGCGCTTCAGCTTCCACGAAATGCGTTTTGTCATCGGTGGCGGCTACACACTCGAATACGTAGGTTTCCAGAACTATAGCGAAGCGTTGTTCGTTGACCCTTCATTCGTAACAACACTTCTCGGCGGTATCAAGCAGCTTATTCTTGATATCCCCTCTATCGTAATCTTCTCGCTGTTCGTAGCCCTGATCCTCAATCAGAAGATCGCAGGCCGTGCAGCATTCCGTGCAATTTTCTTCATCCCCGTAATTCTGACAACCGGTCTTATTTCCGAGATCGATGCCGGCAACATTCTCAACCAGTACATGGGTGACACAAGCGGCATCGACGACGGTTCCGGTCAGCAGTCTACAGCGGCGGAAATCGTATCCGTAATGGACTTTGAGGCTCTGTTCTCAAACATGATGATCGGTACTGAGATCGTAGAATACGTTGTTGGTCTTGTAAATAACATCTTCAACATCGTTAACCGCTGCGGCGTACAGATGCTGATCTTCCTCTCAGGTCTTCAGTCCATCTCCCCCGCAATTTACGAATCCTGCTCCATTGACGGTGCTTCCGGTTGGGAAACATTCTGGAAGATCACACTTCCGATGGTGAGCCCGATGATCCTTGTAAACACAATTTATACAATCATCGACTCCTTCACCGCATCTGACAACAGAGTAATGGCGTACATTGCCGGCGTAACCGAACAGTCCGGCGGTGACGTACTTGCTTCCGCGATGTACTGGATGTACTTCCTTATAGTAATCCTTATCATTGCAATTGCTGCGGGACTTCTCAGCGCATTCGTATTCTACCAGAGGAAAGACTAAGAAAGGAGGCACTGATTTATGAATAACACACAGACTGCACCTAAGGTGACAAAAGAAACAAAAAACAAGATCAGAGTCGACTTTGAACGTACCCCTCTTCTGGAAAGACTCAAGGCGAAGCTCATTAACATGTACACTGTTAAGAGAGTTGTATGGTATCTGTTCAGATTCCTGCTGCTTCTGGGCATCTCCTACATCATTCTGTTCCCGTTCTTCTCCAAGATCGCGTCATCCTTCATGACACCTGAAGACCTTGTTGACGTAACGGTACGACTGATCCCCAAGCACCCCACACTTGACACATATAAGGCGATCATAACGGGCAACAACTACTTTACCGCTCTCGGTAACACGTTCCTGCTGTCCCTCATTTGTGCGGTTCTTCAGATGTTCGTGTGCTGCTTTATTGCATACGGATTTGCGAAGTTCAAGTTCAAGGGTAACGGAATCCTGTTCCTCCTCGTAATCTTTACGATGGTAGTGCCTCACGCAACTCTGTCGCTGTCCATGTCAACCAAGTTTAAGTATTTCGATATCCTCGGAATAATTCAGCTTCTGACAGGCTCGACACCCAGCCTTCTCAACACGAACTGGCCTCTGTACATTCTGTCTATGACAGGTCTTGCATACAAGAACGGTCTGTTCATCTTCATGCTCCGTCAGTTCTATCGCGGTATTCCCGACGAGCTTGAAGAATCCGCGTACCTCGACGGTTCCGGTATCTTCAGAACATTCTTCAAGATCATTCTTCCTCTTTCCGGCACAATGATGATCACAGTATTCATGTTCGCATTCTGCTGGCAGTGGACAGATAACTTCTACACAGAACTGTTCTACAACATCACCGGTCCCACACTCCTTCCCGACATCATTAAGGTTCCTAAGGCACTTAACACCAACTATGCAGGTAGCAGCCTGTACATAGCGGCTATTAAGAACGCCTGCGGTATGCTTATCGTAACACCCCTTATTATCCTCTACCTCTTCGGTCAGAGATACATTGTTCAGGGTATCGAACGTTCCGGTCTTACAGCGGACTAATCCAAACAAAACAAACGCCATGGGTCAATTCCTGTGGCGTTTTTTGTATCTCTGTATTGAAAAATTGAAGTCGGCGGGGTATAATTGATATATCAGAAGCGAACACGGAGGCTTATATGAAGTGCGCTCTTAAGATACTGCCGTCCTGCGAAAAATGCTTTGCGGACGAGTCTATACATGATAAAAAAGAGATAACAGCGCTCTCAATGCTGAAAAACGAGCGACTGAACTTCCAGGTAGCATACTCTGTTTGGGAGACGTCGGACCACATACGCGAAATGCGTCTTGAGATCCACTCCCCGATCAGAGAATACATCACATTCTGCCGAGTGGAGCAGGTGCCTGTAGCCTTTGCCACATATCCTCACGCAGATAAAACAGGATATCTCCGCACGACACCCGGACTTTACCCTGATCTCCTCATCCCAATGGACGTGCAGAACAGATTTGTTATGGTAAACGGTTCACTTTGCGCCATTGCAGTGACTGTGGAGAACGAAAAGGGAATACCGGCAGGCGACTATCCTATAACGTTTCGCGCATTTGAAGGGGAAAATCTCGCGGCTGAGGCAACTCTTAACGTGCACGTTGTTGATGCAATGCTGCCGGAGAGTGAGCTGATCCACACACAGTGGTTCCACGCGGACTGCCTCGCACAGTATTATGAGGTTCCTGTGTTCAGTGAGCGCCATTGGGAGCTGATCGAAAGCTTCGCCCGCGAGGCTGTGCTTGAAGGCGTGAACATGATCCTCACTCCCGTTGTAACACCTCCGCTTGATACTGCAAGAGAGGGCGAGCGACTGACCGTTCAACTTGTGGATGTTGCGGTGAACGGCGGGGAATACTCCTTTGGTTATGACAAGTTTGACCGCTGGGTTGAGATCATGGACAGGGTTGGGATGAAGTATTTTGAGATATGCCACCTGTACACTCAATGGGGAGCAGAGCACGCGCCAAAGATCATGGCAACGGTGGACGGCGAGTATAAACGCATCTTCGGCTGGGAGACTGATGCTCATGGTGAGGAATACAAAGCGTTCATTCGTGCGTTCCTCTCGTCTCTCCTGGAGCATCTGAAGACGCTTGGAGTGGACAAACGCTGCTACTATCACATATCTGACGAGCCCTCTTTTTCGCACCTGGAGGCTTACAGAGACGCGAGAGAGACCGTTGCGGACATACTTGAGGGATATCCCATAATTGACGCGCTGTCAGATTACGAATTCTATAAGACCGGTGTGATAGATCACCCGATTCCTGCCACAGATCACGCACATACTTTCATAGAAAACAGCGTGCCGAATCTTTGGACCTACTATTGCTGCTCGGAGCATTCACGGGTCTCCAACAGATTCATCGCAATGCACGGCGCACGGACTCGAATGCTTGGAACACAGCTTTTCAAGTACGACATCGCGGGATTTCTCCAGTGGGGATTCAACTTCTACAACACCAAGCTCTCAAAATACCCCATTAATCCATTTGCCGACACCTGCGCGGAGTTTTCTTTCCCCGGTGGAGACTCATTTGCCGTATATCCCGGACGTGGCGGCAGACCGTACAGATCACTTCACGGAGTACTGTTCACCGAAGCGCTTACTGACCTGCGGGCGTTTAGGCTGTGTGCCTCACTCATCGGAAAAGAGGAGACCTTGCGCCTGATAGAGGAGGATGCGGAGGCACCGATCACCTTCTTCGACTACCCGATCTCCACGGATTACACCGTTTCCATGAGAGAGAAAATAAACCGTGCCATTGAGTCGGCGATGAAGTGAGAGAAACAATAATTGTATAAAAAATATGCGTAACACAGGCGAAAACCTATGATACGCATTATTTTTTTGTGCGAAATATTAACTTAATTGTCTCCAAGCTGCTCGATATACTCTTCAAGGCAAAGACCGGATTTGTATATCTTATAAGCGTGGTAGCGACCAACGTATCTGTAGTGCCACGGCTCAAACTGAATGGTGGTAATGTCCGACTTATCCTCGGGGAATCGAAGAATGAAGCCGAACTTCCATGCGTTCTCGCTGAGCCACTTGTACTCATCCGTGTACTGGAAATCGGTAACCAGCGTACCCGTTGTGTCCATGTCTACCGCAAGACCTGTCTGGTGCTCGCTTGTACCGGGACGGGTGGAGAAGGTAAGCACGATTGCTTCGGCTTCTTCCCTGGTCAGTGCGGGATTTCGTGTCATCTCACGGTTGGTGTAGTACTCGAAGAGATATGCCTGGTTTGCGTAATCTCTGTAAGCGGAGCGAATAGCCAGATTAGAGCCCCAGAATCCGCTGTTGTCCATTTCCATGAACAGAGCTTCAAGGGAACGTGCCGCATACTCGCGGAGAGGCTTCCACTCGGGATTATGAAGGCCGGTGTATGAGAGGTCCGGGGGAATGTCATTTGCTGTGAGATGATGCTTGGTATTTACAAGAATCAGGAAGGAGTCGCGAAGCTCGCCTTGAGGATTCATGTACTGCTCATATCCCGAAAGATCGGTGATGAACTGTACGTTATTTACGATCTCCATGATGCGGTCCTCCTCGGTGGGAAGCACTATAACAGGTGTATCGGTTTCGACTGTTTCTTCGGGATCCACTACGGGAGGAAGCGGATCAATGGATTTCAGCTTGAACGATACGGGAAGATATACTGTCACGGTGATGGTAGAGTTTTCCTCATCCTTGATCTTTGAGATGTAGACGCTGTTATCCTTTTCGCTGTAAGTAACGGAGACGTTCACCATATACTCGGAGACAAATTCCGATGTGACCCAAATTTCCGTTCCGCGAAGGGAGTTTGGAATATCAAGGCGGATCTCTTGGCCGTTTATGTCAACGGTGTAGCCGTCGCTTGAGAAGACTATGTATTCTGAATCCTCTTCTGTTTCAGCGGGGATGATGAACTTCATTTCCTGTGCGGTGCCGCTTTCAGCCATTCCGAGATAGTCGGAAAGATCGTTGAAGCAGATGTACACACCATCCTCAGTTACACTTTCTTCCGCCTCTGATTTGCGCACTTCCTTGCCACCGTAGTAGTACTTGATCTTGCCGCTGTCTTTTGGCTCGTCAGGTGTGCGGTTAAAGCCGATAAGGAAGATGATGCCGACTATTGCGCAGATAAGGATAAGCACGGCAAGGAACACAAGCACACGTCCGCCGAAGATCTTTGCATTCTTCTTGCGCTGTTTTTTGCGGCGAGCCTTTTCATATGCTTCGCGTCTGCGAGCTTCTTCCTCTGCGGCACGTCTTCTTCTCTCGGCTTCCGCTCGCTTTTGTCTGCGGTATGCCTCGTACTGCGCCTGCTCTTCGGGAGAAAGCTCAACGTAGCGGGGTCTGCCTTGGCTTTGCAGGCGATTTTGACCCTGTGCACGGCCCTGACCTTGCATCGGTGGGCGATTTCTGTTATTCTGATTATTCATAGAACCCCTCCGTTCGATTATTTTTTGGATAACTTACTTTTATAGGGGATTATTTTGTCTCGATCACCACGAAAAACGGGCTTTCGGGGGAATTTACCATTCTGAACTGGGCGATGCTGTACTGGAATCGGGAAAGTGTGCTGAAATACCGTATCAGCTCTTCTCCCTCAAGTGCTCCCTCTGGATGACCGGGGTACACCGCCACAAGCAACACGGAATCCTCACCCAGCATCTCGATAGCGCGAGAAACTGCGGGGAGGGTAGTGGTGCGCTTTGTAGTCAGCTCCTTGCGACCGGCACCGGGAAGATAGCCGAGATTGAACATACCGGCTTTGATCTTGCCCTTGATGAACTCGTTTGCTCTGTCATGAGACGCGCAGATGAGTCGCCAGTTGTCGGGGCAGTTGTTTTTCTTCAGATTTTTCTCTGTGGAAGCAAGTGCGTCGGGCTGAATGTCAAAAGCTACCACCTGACCGCTCTTACCTACAGTCTGAGAGAGAAAAACGGTGTCGTATCCGTTGCCCATGGTGAAGTCAACAGCCGTGTCGCCCTCACCGAGATGTGCAAGAATAAACTTTTTCTGTAGGGATAAAAGATCCACCATTTTGTCCTCGATTACTGAGCGTTTTTCGCCATTTCCGCAGCCATGTCGAAGGCTTTGAGGTTAACTTCCAGAGCCTTCGCGGGAACACAAGCGGCAACTGCATTTCTGAGTACATCGAGATCAAAGCCGAGCACGTCTGCCGCAAGACCGATGAGAGCTACGTTGGATGCCTTTGCGTTACCTGCAGCTTCAGCGATGGATGTGCAGTCATATGCACGAACGTCAACGCCGAGAGCCTTCATATCCTCAACGATCTCGTCGGGATAAACTGCCGCACCTGTGATAACGGGCATGGGATTGATCTGCTGAGTGGATGTTACGATAGTGCCGCCGTTCTTCAGATTGGGAAGCCAGCGAGCCGCCTCGAGAAGCTCAAAGGAAAGGATAACGTCAGCGTCTCCCTTGGTGATAACGGGGGAGTAAACCTCGTCGCCAAAGCGAACGTAAGTTACAACGGAACCGCCGCGCTGTGACATACCGTGAACCTCGGACACCTTAACGTCGCATCCGATGTCCATTGCAGCCTTGCCGAGGATTTTTGATGCAAGCAGAGAGCCTTGTCCGCCTACACCTACGATCATTATATTCTTAGACATGATAATGCCTCACTTTCGTTGTTATGGATTGTTTGAATTACTCAATGCAGCCGAGCTTGCACATCTGAGCGCAAAGTCCGCAGCCTACGCACATGGACTGGTCGATTACAGCCTTGCCGTCAACCATGGAGATGCAGGGGCAACCGATCTTCATGCACATCTTGCAGCCTACGCACTTGTCAGCGTTTACCTTTACTGCGGGACCGCGCTTTGCTGTCTTGAGAAGAGCGCAGGGACGGCGGCAGATGATAACGGACGGGCAGGGTGCGTTTACTTCTTCCTTGATGACTGTCTCAAGAGCCTTCAGATCTGCGGGATCAACTGTGCGGATGTGATCGCGGGATACACCGAGAGATGCGCAGATGTCTTCAAGGCAAAGGTTAGGTGCTGGAGTGCCCATGAGAGTCTTACCTGTGAGGGGGTTCTCCTGGTGTCCTGTCATGCCTGTGATGCTGTTGTCGAGAATGATGTTGGTGGTATTGCCGCCGTTGTATACCACGTTCACAAGGCCTGTGAGACCGCTGTGCATGAATGTGGAGTCACCGATTACGGAAACGTACTTGTCAGCCTCACCGCGAACTATTGCAGTACCGTGGAGAGAGGAGATGGACGCGCCCATGCAGTAAACGGAGTCGATTGCGGAAAGAGGAGCAACTGCACCAAGAGTGTAGCAACCAATGTCACCGGACACGCGAAGCTTCAGCTTTGAGAGAGTGTAGAACACGCCTCTGTGGGGGCATCCGGGGCAAAGTACCGGCGGACGGGGAGGAATGGGAGAGCCGATCTCGCAGTAGTCAGGCTCGATGCCGAGGAGACGTGTGCGAAGGAGCTCTTCGGAATACTCGTCGCAGAGGGGAAGCACGCCGTCAGCCTTGCCGATCACGTTAATGCCGAGAGCACGGCAGTGATTTTCGATAACGGGATCAAGCTCTTCAACAACGATAACTGTTTCATGCTTTGCGGCGAAGTCAAGGATCAGCTTTTTGGGCAGGGGATTGATCAGACCCAGCTTTAGGTAGGATGCGTTCTTGCCGTATGCTTCCTTTGCGTAGTTCCAGCAGTTACCCGCGGTGATGATACCAACAGTTGTGCCGTTTTCTTCAACAGTGTTGAGAGGGCAGTTTTCAGCGTATTCTGTGAGTGCAGCCAGATGCTCTTCAACAACGTAGTGGCGCTTCTTTGCGTTTGCAGGCATCATAACGTGCTTTGCGGCGTCCTTTTCGTAAGGCTTGATATCATATTCAACACGTTCGCCAAGCTCTACCGGAGATCTGGAATGGCTTACGCGGGTAGTCAGACGAAGAATAACAGGTGTATCGAATTTTTCGGAAAGCTCATATGCGAGGATCGTGTAATCCTTACATTCGGCGGAGTTTGCGGGCTCAACCATGGGAAGCTTCGCGGAGATTGCGTAGTGACGGCTGTCCTGCTCGTTCTGGGAGGAGTGCATTCCGGGGTCATCTGCAACGCCGATAACGAATCCGCCGCCAACGCCTGTGTAAGCTGTGACGAACATGGGGTCTGCCGCTACGTTGAGACCAACGTGCTTCATGCCGCAGAATGCTCGTCCGCCGCCGATAGATGCACCAAGCGCCGCTTCGAATGCGACCTTTTCGTTGGGTGCCCATTCGCTGTAAATTTCCTTATATGTAGCTGTGTTTTCGGTAATTTCCGTGCTGGGAGTGCCGGGGTAGCTTGAGACAAATTTTACGCCTGCCTCGTAGATACCGCGGGCTACGCTTTCGTTTCCAAGTAAAAGCTTTTTCATTATGT
>SVSK01000082.1 GCA_015064345.1 Oscillospiraceae bacterium
CAAGTGTAGTGGGGTTCTTTGCTGTTCCGTCAGCGCCCTTTTTGCCGTTAGGTGCAACATAAACTGTCAGGACATCGTCCTTTACTTCACCGATACCGTAGTCTTCGTCATCAGACGCGAACATTGCTCGGATAAGGCGAACAAGGTTGAGTCTCTTTGCAAAGGGACTTGCGGCAGATACTGAAACGATCATACCGAAACACATGCAAAGAACAAGAACAAGTGCGATAATTTTCTTCATAATTTTCTCCTTAAGGGAATATTTTTACAATTTATTATACCATATTATTATCATTTTTGCAACAGTAAAAAATAGTCAAATGTTGACTATTTTAGGTAAACGTACAGCCAAATATTGACAATTGCATCGCGGTCAGCTAAACTAAAAAGGAGACCCTCGTAGAATCTCCTTGTGATATGTTATTCTTCATCAATAAACGAAACCTGACCGCTTACTCCCGATGATTCTGTTTTCTGAACGTAGGGAATACCCAGATGCTCATAACCCAGCTTTGTAACGGTACGGCCTCTCATTGTACGAGCGAGAAATCCGATCTGGAGCAGATACGGCTCGCAAACGTCTTCCAGCGTTACTGCTTCCTCACCGATGGTTGCTGCAAGTGCTTCAAGGCCAACCGGACCGCCGTTATAGAAGCGAATGATGGTCTCGAGCACACGTCTGTCGGTGATGTCAAGCCCAAGCTCGTCTATTTCAAGCATATTCAGTGCCTCGCGTGCGATCTTTAAGGTAATTCGGCCGTTGCCCTTTACCTGTGCATAGTCGCGCACACGTTTGAGAAGTCTGTTGGCAATTCTCGGAGTACCGCGTGAACGGGAAGCGATCTCCAAAGCACCGTCCTCGTCAATGGGAACATCAAGAATAGATGCAGAACGCTTAACGATGAGAGAAAGCTCTTCGGGTGTGTAAAGCTCAAGTCTCATCTGTACACCGAATCTGTCGCGGAGAGGAGTTGAGAGCTGACCTGCGCGGGTGGTTGCACCGATCAGGGTAAAGTGTGCGAGAGGCAGATGGATGCTTCGTGCCGCAGGGCCTTTGCCGATGATAATATCGAGGGCATAGTCCTCCATCGCGGGGTAGAGTATCTCTTCAATAGTTCGTGGCAGGCGGTGTATTTCGTCGATGAACAAGACGTCTCCCTCGCCAAGGTTTGAGAGAAGCGCCGCAAGATCCCCGCGCTTTTCGATAGCAGGACCGGAGGTTATGCGAAGATTTACACCCATTTCCGCGGCAATAATTGCAGAAAGCGTGGTCTTGCCAAGTCCGGGAGGGCCGTAAAGGAGTACGTGGTCTATACATTCACCGCGAAGCTTTGCGGCATTAATGAGTATCTCCAGGTTTTCTTTTGCCTTTTCCTGACCGATGTACTCGTCAAGAGAATGAGGGCGGAGAGAGTTTTCATTTTCCGAATCCTCTTCCACAAACGCCGAGGTCATTATTCTGCTTTCAAAGTCAAATTCGTTGTTATCCATAGTATTCACCTGCTAATCAGTTTTTCATAAGGGAAGCCAGCGCCTGCTTGATGATCGTCTCAACCTCACCGCCCAGATCAACATTTTTCATAGCGGCGGCAATCTCGGAGCGAGAGTAGCCAAGTGCGGAAAGTGCGCTTTGAGCGTCGGTGAGCTTGTTAGATGAGGGAACAGCAGCTGCGCTTGAGGTGGGTATATCGTCCGAGGCATCTGAATAGAACACGGGGAACGCTTTGGCGATCTTGTCCTTCAACTCAAGCACGATTCGAGCCGCTGTCTTTGCACCAACCCCGGGTGCACGGGAGATAGATTTTGCATCTCCTGCGGCTACTGCATTTGCAAGTCCGTGGGGTGTAAACAGCGAGAGAACTGACATAGCAGCCTTGGGTCCGACACCTGACACGCTGATGAGCAGACGGAACATGTCAAGCTCCTCACGCCCCGAGAAGCCGAAAAGCTCTACCGCATCCTCGCGTACAGCCATGTGAGTGAAAATACGCACGGGTGCGCTCTCAAGCTGTGTTCCGTCGGGGGCGAATTTTGGGGAGGGAAGCTTTGAGAGAGTATTTGCGGTTACTGTCACGTGATAACCCACACCGGCACACTCTATGATAACGGTGCACGCGGTGGCATTGAGCTCAAATATCTTACCGTATAATGTTTCGATCATTTTTCTTCATCCTTTTGTTCGGTGGTTGTGTCGTTTTCTTCTTCTTCTTCTTCTTCTTCTTCTTCGGGCTCCGGCTCGATCTCTGCTTCATACTCCGAGGGAATGAGAGAGTAGAGGTAATCTTCGTCAGCATAGTCGCGGTCGGGGTGCAGATATACCTCGCTTGCGTATAATCCTTTTTTCTTGCGTTTTCTGATCCACAGTGACTCTGCTACCCAAACAGCGGCAAAAATCAGAATACCTGCGATGGAAATGATCAGCCCGTTTGTGAGGCAGGATGCCTTATAGGTCATCTCAATCTTGTGCTCACCGGGAGTTATCTCGAATGCGAGAAGCGTGTCGTCAAGAACGGGAATAGTGTCGACCTTTTTGCCATCAACCTTGACTTCCCAGCCTGCGTCGTAGGGAATCGTTGTAAACATCACCGAGTCACCCTCGGGAACGCTTACCGTGCCGTATATTTTGTGATCCACCTCAGAGTATGCGGTCATTGAGCCCTCCGCCATTTCCGCGACAGCCTCAAGATATGCTTCCTCATCGAAATACCAGAAGAAGTGTGCATCGTTGCGGATATAGAGAGAATCGGTTGTAAGCTGAAGATCAACGGTTACCGTTTCACCAACTTCATAAGTGCCTACTTCCTTGATGGAGAAATCCTTTGAGTCAAAGTAATATCCCTGCTTCACACCGTCAACGTAAAGAGTTGCCTTGCGAGGGTAGCTTGATGGGAAGTATACGTAAAGAGTCTTGTCGGAATCAATGCTCACGGTGTATGTCACCTTGGATGAGCTTCCCGAGCCGTCGGGTTTGTAGCCCTTGTGACCTGTAGTGGAGACTTTCTTGCATCCTGATGTGGTTGTGCTCTCAAGTGTGGCCTCGGTCCAGATAGTCACCTCACGTCCGAGGATGGCTGAATAAAGCTCGTTCATATAGGTGAAAGGATCAACGTAAGCCTTGGTAGGTGTCTCAACCTTTTCTTCCTCTTCTTCTTCCGCATCCTTGGATTTGAAGATTGACTTAAACATCGCCTTGATGTTCTCCGTTATGCCGCCCCTTTGTGCATTCGGATTAACGATCGGCAGATCATAACTGAGCACATCCGCACCTGCGGAGAATGCTATGGAGAGAGCGTAGGGATTTTTGTAAACCTCAATACCGTCCTCTGTTGTTGCATAAAGCTCGTACAGATCGTAAATATACGACGGAATGTCCGTTGTGGCTGAGGGATCTGTCATGATATATTTAACTCCGAAGAGGGAGTCTGTAGGAGCAGTTGAGCCTGCGTAATAGGACCAGTGCGAGCGAGACGCATAGCCGAACTGTGCCAGCAGCTTGATAACGCGTGCGTTAAGTGTGGAGGTGGAGTTGGTCATGCCGTTTATGTCAAGCGCCATCGCATCGTTCTTTGTGCGGTGCACTAACTTTTCTGCACGGTAGAAGGTGTCGTCCTCATCATCAAATGTGTCAACTGCTGTGAGATACTTGTCGATCACACTGCGGT
>SVSK01000083.1 GCA_015064345.1 Oscillospiraceae bacterium
CGGTTGATTGACTTTCGAGTATTAATGTGATAAAATGTTGGTAACAGTCCCAAATTTCCACTAATAAGCAGATAAACCGACAGTTTTCGAGTTCATTGCAGAAAGAAGGGATGAAAATGAACAAAAAAACAAAAAAGAAGAAGTCGCCCAACAATTTCAAAAACACCGTTTACGCAATACAGCTCCTGTGGCGTATGTCGAAATGGTATGTTATCGGCGGATTCTTCGTGCAGATCATGAACTACGGCGTATGGGTGTTTGACACGCTGATATTTGCCAAATACGTCTTCGGGTCAAGTGAGATGCTGCGCTCCTTCAACGAGGTGATGCTCTTTATTGGCATCATGCTCGGGCTGTACGCCTTTTCCGAGCTCTTCTCTACCTGCTACTACGAGTGGGTGTACGTTAAAAAGATGCCCGAATTCAACGAAAAGCTGAACCGTATGGTTTTTGAAAAAGCGGTAAACGTAGATATCAGCTGCTTTGAGGACAGCGATTTCTACAACGATTACACAAAAGCGATGCGTGGTGCATCAAATCATATTATCGGCACATTCAATAATGCAACGAGGCTGGTTGGTGCGTTTCTCTCTTCCCTTTACGTTATCTACACCATGTTCTCCTTGAACGTGTGGATAGGACTGCTTTCCATGCTTCCCGTTGTTGCAAGCTTTGTAATTGGTAAAGTGATGAACAAGATCAATTACAGTATGAATATGGAGCTGGTTCCCGACGAAAGAAGGATCGACTACGTTAACCGTGCGTTCTTCTTACAGAAGTATTCGAAGGAGATTCGTCTGTCCGGTGCACCGAGACTGCTTAAGAAATCTTTGGAGGAAAGCTCCAGCGGATACGTCAGGACAAAGCTGAAATATGGACCCAAATATATGTTCTGGGGATTTCTCAACTTCGCTCTGTGCTTCCCCATTATGTTCGAGGGCACGTGGTTTCTGGGCGCTTGGCTTGTTATGGTCAAAAACGCGCTTACCATATCCGAATACGTAGTAGTCGCGTCGGCTGCTGTCAGCACTACCTGGATGGTCAAGGGACTCACTGACGCAATTGTTTCCATAATGGATAACGCACTTTACATTGACAATCTGAAGACATTCCTCCAGTACAAGGAGCGTATTCCTGAGGACGCTGACGGGCTTCCCACTCCCGAGCGAGTTGAAACTCTTGAACTTCGCGGTGTCAGCTTCAGATACAAGGAAAGTCTGCCCCTTGCACTTGAGAATATTAATCTTACCCTGCGCAGCGGTGAGATGATCACCTTGGTTGGGTACAACGGTTCCGGCAAGTCCACTCTGGTTAAGCTTATAATGCGGTTGTACGATCCAACTGAGGGCGAGATACTGCTCAACGGCATTGATATACGAAAGTACAATCTCAAGGCGTACAGACGACTCATCGGCGCAACTTTCCAGGATTACCAAATGTTCTCCATGTCCGTTACTGATAACGTATGTATGGGTAACGACGTAGGCAGTGACAGAAAATCAGCCGCCGAGAACGCGCTGAAGCGAAGCGGTGTTTACAGTCGAATAATGGAGCTTGAGCACGGAATGGACAATATTCTCACCAGAGAATTTGACGATAACGGCGCACAGCTTTCGGGAGGCGAAGCACAAAAGGTGGCTATCGCCCGTGCATTTGCGAAGAAGAGCTCAATTCTGATACTCGACGAGCCCTCCTCTGCCCTTGACCCGATCGCGGAAAACCACGTTTTCTCCGGATTTGTTGAGCTTTCAAAAGAAAATGAAAACGGTGAGAAGATATGCATCTTTATATCCCATCGTCTCTCATCCGCAACGACTGCTGACCGAGTCGTTCTTCTATCCGGAGGTGTTATCGCGGAAAGCGGCACTCACGCAGAGCTTATGGAAGCTGACGGAGCGTACGCTGACATGTTCCAGAAGCAGGCTGAAAACTACATTGAGGTCGCTGACTGTGGGGAGGTGATGGCATGATCCGCAAGAAAACGAAGAAGCAGGATGGCACCTCCCTTAAGCGCATTTTGCAAAATATCATGTTTATGCTGCGCTACAACTTCAAGGCCGCCCCGTTCTTTACCATCTACAGGCTTACCAATCATACACGCAACAGAATCATCGTATTCCTTGAACACACATGGCTTCTCGGATATATAATCGACGCGGTGAACGAGCAGAAACCCTTTTCCGAGGTTGCTCTTGTGATCCTCGGTATATTTGCCCTGTCGTTCTTTGTTGGCCTTTTCGGTCACTACATGGATATTTTCGTGTCCCACAAATCATTAATGAGAATCAAAAACACGATCCTTGGGGATCTTTACAAAAAGACAGCGGAAATTGACCTTGCCTGCTACGATAATCCCACGTTCTACGACGATTACGTTTGGGCGGTAAACAACGCACCTGACCGTGCAAAGCGCGTGCTTGATCTGGTAGATGCCGTCATAGGAAGCGTGGTAGCTGTAGTTCTCGCTGTAAGCTATATGCTCATGCAGGATGCAGTAGGAATTATCGTAATCGTGGTCTCATTCGTGGCAATATTCTTTATGTCTCGCCTCATGCAAAAGATATATTTCAAGCAAGAGGAGCGCACCAAGCCTATTAACCGCAAGCTTGACTATATCTCACGCCTGTTCTACCTCAACGATCACTCCAAGGAGATCCGTCTCGGAGATATTGTTGCAAAGCTGTTTGAGGAGTATCGTGATGCATCACAGAAGCTTTCCGAAGAACGAAAGAAGGATTGTAAGAAAACTATTCTTCTCCAACTGCTTGTGGGATACGTATTTAATACTTTCCTGGTAGACGGTCTGTATCTTCTGTATCTCATGTTCAAAGCAATTGTCAAGAAGACCTTATCGTATGGTAATCTCGTAGTTGTATATAAAGCGTGCAATTACGTTAAGGGTGCCTTCTGGACTCTGGCAAATGACCTTCCCCAGCTTCAGGAACAGAGTATGTATACCGAAAAAGTACGTTATTTCCTGGAGTATGAGACAAAGATCAAGGATCCGGACTCCCCGAAGGCTATTTCCGCAGACGGTGGTGATATTGAGCTCTGTAACGTCACCTTTGCATACGGTGATACACCGGTGCTGAAAAACATCAATATGACGATCAAGCGTGGTGAGAGAATCGCACTTGTTGGCTACAACGGCGCCGGTAAGACAACACTTGTCAAGCTTATCATGCGTCTATACGACCCGACCGATGGCGAGATCCGCTATCAGAATGAGAACATAAAGAATTACCGCGTTCAAGAATATCGCCGCTCTTTTGAGACAGTATTCCAGGACTTCCAATTGTTTGCGGCAACAGTAGGCGAGAACATTGTGCTTGATGACCTGCCGCTAGACAAGGAGCGCGCAGACCGTGCAGTTCAGCTCAGCGGATTTGCAGATAAGCTGAAAGATCTGGCGGATGGCTACGACACCCAGGTCACAAGAGAATTTGACGACAAGGGTATTCTCCTGTCCGGCGGTGAGGAGCAAAAGCTGGCAATCGCCCGTGCGCTTTACAAGGACAATCCCGTTATTATTCTTGACGAGCCATCCTCAGCCCTTGACCCCATAGCAGAGTA
>SVSK01000028.1 GCA_015064345.1 Oscillospiraceae bacterium
TCGTTGCCACTACGATATCGGTCTGCACGCTATCGAAGTTATCCACGCTATCCAGGAATCCTGCAAGACAGGTAAGATCTACGAGATGACCACAAAGTGCCCTCGTCCCGCACCGATCCGTCCTTCTGCTCTTTCCCAGACCTGCCAGGAAACAACTCTCGACGACTGATTCGATTCGAACATACAAAGGTACTCTTCAGGGGGTACCTTTTTTGTTTGAAAAGGGAGAAATCTATTGACAAGTGTAATGGGATAACGTAAAATATTCTTGTGATTATTTAAGAAGAACAAAGGAGACTTAATATGAGAGTTGCAGTATCATCATATAGCTTTGGAGATTATCTCTCAAAAGATAAAATGGGTATCCGCGGATGCATGGAATGGGCGAAGGAGCAGGGCTTTGAAGGATTCGAGCTTGTTCAGCACAATCTTGAAAGATACGATGTTGATCTTAACGAGATTGCGGAGTGTTCAAAGGAATTTGATCTTCCCATCGTTGCATATCTTGTTTATAAGAACTTCCTCATGGACGGTGGCAAGTACTTTGACAAGGTGGTAGATTCCGCTATTGCTGACGTTGAGAAGGCTGTACTCGTCGGTTCACCAATGTTCAGACATGACATCGTTGACGGTCTCCCCCAGAGACAGCTCGGAAAAAGCTTTGACGAGATTTTCAACATGCTGGCAGACGGTACTCGCAGGATTACAGAATACGCGGCGTCTCGCGGCATCAAAACATCTCTCGAGAATCACGGTCACTTCCTCAACGAGGCGGCAATTATCGAGAGATTCATCAACACAGTAAATCACGAGAACTTCGGACTTATGCTTGACATGGGTAACTTCCTCAATGTGGATGAGGATCCTGCGTACTGCGTTGGCAAGCTCGCAAGATACGCAACACACGCTCACGGCAAGGATTATCACTTCAAACAGGGCGGAGTAAATGATCCGGGCGAGGGCTGGCACAAAACACGCGGTGGCAACTACCTTCGCGGAGCTATCCTTGGTCATGGAGACGTAAACGTAGCCAGAGCAGTGGGCACTCTTAAAAGAAGCGGATACAACGGCTGGTTAACCGTTGAGTTTGAGGGCATAGAGGACAATCTCCTTGGAATCCGCATCAGCCGCGACAACATCATCAGATACATTGGTGAATAAAAAGCAAAATCAAAATAATAGAAGGCGACTGCATGGTCGTCTTTTTGTTTATGCTGACAAATAACGGCGGCGTATTTTGTAATTATCCACAAAAATCATGGGAATGCTTGATTGATGGGGCAAACTGTGGTAAAATATCATCATAATTCATAATGGGGGAAAGTTTCTAATGCTGTCGATAACATATTCTGCTGCCACATTTGGCACGGACGGCTATGAAGTGATAGTGGAATGCTCCGCTGTCCGCAGTCTGCCATCCTTTGAGATAGTCGGTCTGCCGGACGCCGCAATTCGCGAGTCGGAAAAGCGCATTTTCACAGGCTCCGAGAACAGCGGACTGGAAATACCAAGCGCTGATATCTCCGTAAACCTTGCGCCTGCTGACAAGCGTAAGGAAGGCACAGCCATTGAGCTTGCGGTTCTTGCGGCAATTTACAAAAGCTGTGGCATTATCGATTGCGACACGGATGAGATGTGCTTCATCGGTGAGATTTCCTTCTCGGGAGAAATTCGCCCCGTGCGTGGTGTGCTAGGCATGACCATTGCGGCGATAAACAGCGGCAGAAGTGAAATTTTCGTACCAAAGGACAACCTTGCCGAGGCTTCCGTTGCCTACCGAGAGGGCGTTAACATCTACGGAGTGGAGAATATCCGCGCCTTGGTAGAGCACCTCAGAGGAGAAAATCTCATTTCACCTGAAGATTCCAACCCTTACGAGGCTGTGGATTCCCATATTTCAGATATAGACTTTTCCCAGGTCAAGGGACAGTTCAAAGCAAAGCGTGCTATGATGATGGCGGCTGCGGGAGGACACAATATTCTGCTCATCGGACCGCCCGGCTCGGGTAAATCGATGTTGGCAAAGAGACTGCCCACTATCCTGCCGCGAATGAGCTACGAGGAGGCACTGGAGGCAACAAAGATATACTCCTGCGCGGGAATGCTCTCAGCTGAGATACCGTTTGTGCTTGAGAGACCATTCCGTTCCCCTCATCACTCACTCAGCACAGCGGCTCTCGTTGGCGGAGGAAAGATACCCTCTCCCGGTGAGATATCCCTTTCACATAACGGAGTTCTTTTCCTTGACGAATTTCCCGAATTCAAGAAGGATTCACTTGAAGCACTCCGTCAGCCTATCGAGGACAAGTGTGTTACCATAACACGTGCGGCGGGCAGAGTTACATATCCGTCGTCATTCATGCTCGTGTGCGCCATGAACCCCTGCAAATGCGGCTACTATGGCAGCAGTCGCGGAAACTGCACTTGCAAACCTGCATCCATAAAGGAATATCTCTCCCGAATCAGCGGACCCATGCTTGACAGAATCGACATTCAGGTGGAGATGCCCGAAATATCCTTTGCGGAGCTGTCGGACAACCTGCCCTCAGAGTCATCTGCTTCCGTCAGAGCCAAAGTGGAAGCGGCACGTCAGATATCCCGCGAAAGATTCAAGGCGGCAGGAGATCCCTCATTTGCCTCAAAGTCCAACGCGCTGATGCAAACGGACGAGCTTCGCGCTTTCTGCGAGCTTGACGAGGCCTCTACCAAGATCATGGAAAACGTTTACAACAAGATAAATCTCTCAGCCCGCGGATACGACAGAATACTTCGCGTGGCGAGAACCATTGCGGATATAGAATTTGCCCAGAGTCACACATCTCCCGAGACTGTTGACGGAGTTGTGGGCGGACGGCTGAAAAAGCACCATCTCACCGAGGCCATACAGATGAGGGTGCTTGACAGGAAATACGATCTCTGATTTTACATCAGTTATTCCCGAAAGGATTAAATTATGAAGATAATCGTTGGCGGATGCGGCAATATTGGCGAAAACCTGCTTCAGAGTCTTACTTATGAAGGCCACGACGTTGTGGTGATCGACTCTTCTGCCGAGGTAATTACCGAAATCACAAATATTTACGATGTAATGGGCGTTTGCGGCAATGCGGCTGACTACGAAACTCTTGAGAGCGCAGGTATAAAGCAGGCGGAGCTTTTCATTGCGGCTACAGGCTCGGACGAGCTTAACATGCTCTCCTGCTTCCTTGCAAAGCGGATGGGTGCGGGACACACCATTGCACGTATCAGAAATCCCGAATATAACGATGCTTCCCTTGGCTTTATGAAGCACGAGCTTGGTCTTGCTATGTCCATAAATCCCGAGGCACTTGCTGCCCGTGAGCTGTTTGACATACTGAAGCTACCAAGCGCAGCAAAGGTCGATACCTTCAGCGGACGCTCTCTTGAGATAATTGAGCTGAAGATCAAAGAGGGCTCTCCTCTTGACGGAATAACTCTGAAGGAGCTTCGCGCGACCTACAAGGCAAAGGTACTGGTTTGTACCGTACAGCGTGGAGAAGAGGCTTATATCCCGGGTGGTGACTTCCTCCTGAAGGCGGGCGACAAGATCGGCATTACCGCGTCTCACACCGAGATCGGCAATTTCCTGCGCCGCGTGGGACTTATGCAGAAGCAGGCGAAGAAGGTCATGCTCCTTGGCGGCGGCAGAACATCGTACTATCTTGCAAAGATGCTGACGGCAGGCGGAAGCTCCGTGAAGATAATCGAACCCGACCACGCACTTGCATCTGAGCTAAGCCAGACTCTTGACGGAGTGGTTATCATCAACGGCGAATGTACCAATCAGGAGCTGCTGCTTGAGGAGGGACTGGAATCGGCGGATGCCTTTGTTGCACTCACCGAAAACGACGAGGCGAATATCCTCATCTCCATTTTTGCAGAATCCCAGAACGTGCCGAAGATCATCACACAGGTAAGCAGACACGGCATGGGAAAGATGGCGACAAGGCTTGGCATAGATACCACCATTTCGCCGAAAAAGATAGTGTCGGACGTGCTTATCCAGTACGCCCGCGCACTTGAAAACTCCCTCGGCAGCAGTAATATCGAAACGCTTTACAAGCTGATGGACGGCAAGGTTGAGGCGCTGGAATTCAATGTTCGTCAGCACTCCAAGGTGACAGATATACCGCTGAAGGATCTTTCGCTCAAGCCGGGCACTCTTATCGCAGGTATAATCCGCGGCAGAAAGACCATTGTACCCGGAGGACTTGACATCATTGCACAGGGCGACCGTGTTATCGTTCTCTCGAGCGGTGAGAGGCTGTCAGACCTTACCGATATAGTCAAGTGAGGCTTGAGAAATGAATCTGAAAATGATATTTTACACACTCGGGCGAATCATCGGCATCGAAGCGATACTCATGCTTTTGCCCCTCGGTGTATCAATGATATACGGCGAGTGGAATACTGCACTTGCGTTTTTGCTGACAGCGGCAGGCGCGCTGATAATCTCCGCAGCACTCTACTGCCTGACACGCAATCGGAATAAGACCATTTATGCAAGAGAAGGCTTTGTTATCGTAGCACTTGCGTGGCTGTCATTATCCGCCATCGGCGCTGTTCCCTTTGTGCTCAGCGGAGACATCCCCTCATACGTTGATGCATTTTTTGAAACGGTCAGCGGATTCACCACCACAGGAGCGTCGATTCTGAGAAATGTTGAAATACTCACCCGCGGTGCCGCATTCTGGCGAAGCTTCTCCCACTTTATCGGCGGTATGGGCGTGCTTGTACTGATGATGGCGATCATTCCCGACGAAGACGGACGTTCTATCCACATTATGCGTGCGGAAATGCCGGGTCCGGTAGTTGACAAGATCGTTCCGAGAGTGAAAAACACCGCAAAGATACTCTACCTTATTTATATTGCAATGACTCTGGTTGAAATTGCCATGCTTTGCTTCGGGGGAATGAGCCTGTTTGAGTCGGCTATTCACTCCTTCGGTACTGCCGGCACAGGCGGTTTCGGCATAATGGCAGACAGCATCGGCGGCTACTCACCATACTGCCAGTGGGTCATCACGGTATTCATGCTCCTTTTCGGCGTAAACTTCAATCTTTATTATCTGCTGCTCATAAAGCGATTCTGCTCTGCCGTAAAAAGCGAGGAGCTTTGGGCTTATGTGGGAATCGTGGCAGCCTCGGTAGCGGCTATAGTTGTCAATCTCGGCAATATGTACTCCACCTTCGCCGAAACTCTGCGCCATTCCGCGTTCCAGGTTGCGTCCATCATTACTACCACAGGCTACTCAACGGTAGACTTCGATATGTGGCCCGGCTTCTCAAAGGCGATACTTCTCATGCTCATGTTCGTCGGCGGATGTGCCGGATCAACTGCGGGCGGACTTAAGGTGTCGAGAGTGGTGCTCCTCTTCAAAAGCATCAAGTGCGAGGTCCGACAGATGCTCCATCCGCGCGCAGTGACGACGGTGAAGTTCGAGGGCAAGCCACTTGACGAAGCTGTAAGAAGCGGCGTGGGAACATATTTTGCTCTGTACGCTTTACTGTTCGGGCTGATATTCCTTATAGTAAGCTTCGAGCCGTTCGATCTTGAAACAAGCTTTTCCGCAACCGCCGCCTGCTTCAACAATGTAGGCCCCGGATTTGCCGCCGTCGGACCGATTCAAAGCTATGCGGATTACAGCGGCTTCACCAAGCTGGTGCTGTCATTTGCAATGCTCCTCGGACGACTTGAGCTTTATCCTCTGCTCCTCACTCTTATCCCATCAACCTGGGCGAGGAAGAAGAAGTAAAAAAGAATAAAGAAAAAAGAATAAAGAATAAAGAATAAAGAATAAATATGGGCGCAGTTGGAGGATAACGAGATCTTCCGACTGCACCTATATTTTTTATTTATTATTTATTCTCTATTATTTAGCGCAGCAAAAAAGACTCCCGAAGGAGTCTTTTAGTTTTGTTGTGTAATCAGTTTCCTGCGTACTGAGATTCAAGCTGATCGCGGATATCTTCGTAGTCAGTGATGTAGTCTTCAAGGTCGGACTGTGCACTGGACTCGAAGGATCTGTAGTTGGACGCAACAGCTGTTGTGTTCTTGTAAACGGATTCGTATACGCCGCTTGTGAAGATGTTGCTGTCGCCAAGGTCCCAAACGAAGGGGAACGCGTTGCCGTAGTGGTCGTGAATGAGCTGGATCATTCTTGCGTTATCGGGGTTCTTGGAGTAACGAACCTTAAGAGTGGATTCGTAGTACTTGGGCATTACGATCTCGGATGTCATCTGGCTGAGATATTCAACTACAGCAGATACGAATTCAAGGCCACTGAAGGAAACGGAGGAGGGAATGAAGCCAACCTCAGTTGTGTCGTGGATAGTGGAGATGTAATCCTGCTGGAGATCGTCGAGCTTCGGATAAGGCAGGATAGCCATGTTAAGCTCGGAGCTGGAGAATACGTTGGACTCAAGAGAACCGAGTCTCTGGTATGTAAGGAAGAGAACTCTGCCTTCAACGAAAGCTTCGATAGCAGTGTCGTTGTCCTTATGAACCTGAACAGCGGTGTTGTCTGTATGATACAGAGTTGTGAGCTTTTCGGCAAGAGATACTGTTCTCTCGTTGTTTACTGTGATTACAGGGTAGCCGTTTTCGTCTCTGGAGATATATCCGGGATCGGATGTTGTGAGGAAGGGAATGATGGTGCCCCACCAACCGCACATTGCGATACCCCACTGGTCACGTGTGTCACGCTTGTGGTTACCCTGAGAGTCGATGTATGTAGCGTCGTAGGAGTAGCCCTCTTCGCCTGTGAGGTAGTTGTAGGATTCGTAACCGCCGTTGATGATGGAGATAAGAGCATCAAGTGTCCAACCGCCGTTGTCAACGAGATCATAGATGGATTCGGGATCGCCGCCGAGCTGAGCGTAGTAGTCCTTGTTCATGAGGAGGCAGTGGCTGTGACGTGTAACGTCGATGAAGTAGTCACCTGCCAGCATGAAACGGGTGTTTACGTTAAGGGACGCGCTTTCCATAAGGCCGTCATACCAGTACTTTTCATCGAAGTTGAAGTACTTACCGTATGTAGCATCGTGGAAGAGACCCTCAGCGGAAAGTCTTGTTACGCCAAGGTCGTTGATGATAAGGCTGATGCCTTCAGCGCCTGCCTGAACAAGGCTTCTGATTTCGGAACCGGATACGCCGTAGTCATAGTCGGATTCGATGTAACGGAATACAATGTTGAGGTCTTCTGCAACCTTCTGGTTTCTCTGAAGAGCAGAGTCAGACGCCTTGTCACCTTCGATCTCGTCAGCACCCTGGATAAGGTAGTTGGAAGATCTGTAGGAAGCCTGCTGGTCTGTGTCAACGTTGATGGATGTGTGGATCATGAAGGTCTCACCGTCAAAGTCGAGATCCTCAAGAGCAATGTCCTCGCCGTTTGAACCGGAGGGGTTCTTGCCTGTCTGACCCGGATTGTTATTACACGCTACGAAGCCTGTGCAGAGAGAAAGCATGAGCACAAGAGCCAGAACGCGTGTAAGAAGCTTTTTAAGGTTTATCATTATGATAGTCTCCTTACAGTAAATTTTCTCTAAACTATATTATAACCATTCGCTATGTCATTGTCAAGACGAATTAATGAATAATATGATAAAACTTCACCTTTGAATATAGAAAAGCGAAGCAAAATAATGGCGACTTTTTGTCAATTTTCGACGGAAATGTAAGAGAGTGGAGCAAAAAGTGTTCTCTTTACTATATATAGTACTTGATTTTTTTGCTTGTGTTGTGCTATAATGTATATATCTATAACGATGTGTTCGCTCGGGAGGTTTCGGCTTTCCCGCATCGCATACAGAGAGGACGGAAGACGTGAAAAAGAAACTGATATTCATACTTGTGGCGCTGCTTTGCCTTATTCCTACAGTGGTGGCTATATCAAGCTACAACAAGACCCAAAACGCGCCTGTTGACTACGACAATGCAACCTCAATCTCTATTGACGATATAAACGGCAAGAACTTTACTCTTGAAAAGGAGGAAGACGGAGACGAGGCTGACGATCTTATCAAGTATTTCCTTGATCTGAAGAAGCACAGCCAGAAGATCTCTGCGCTCCCTGATTCGCTTATGGGCGAAAAGTCCTTCAAGGTCACTATCGCCACTCCCGTTCGTGAGGAAAGCTATTCCTTCTACTTCTCTCCCGACCCTGCAACCAATTACTTTGTGGCTCCCAACGGCTCTACATATAAGATGAGCGAGGAGGAAGCAACAAAGTTCATCACATCCAAGTACGCGGAGAGCATTTACGACAATTCCACAGTTCCCGCGCTTACTCTCTCCGACACTATCGAGGTTTCTCCCGACAGCGCTACATGGAAGTACAAGAATTACACCGGTACGTACGTTGAGACAGACACCTCCGGCCTTGTATCTGCCGAGAGCGAAACACACAGCGTTGAGGGCGGCCTTAATCTTGAGTTCGACATCGCTCCCGACTACTCCTCCGTAAGAGTTCTCGATACAGCCGACGATTCCGTGCTTTACGAGGGCAATATTGAAAATCTGTCAATCTTCACTCTTACCGAATCAAAAACAGTTGCTGTTGAGCTTCAGGCAAAGTGGTACGAGGATCCCGCCCGTTCCTTCTGCGGCGAGATGAACTATGCATTCATTTCCCACGTGCTTGCTCCCGCTGAATTCTATCTCGGTCTTACCACTGTTGAGTCCGGCAGATTCACAGCGATCACAGCACTTAACGTAACAGACCCCTCTGCTATTGAGTTCTCCACCTCTATGGCGAATACAATCTCTCCCAAATTCTACTCCATTGGCGACAACGTTGCAGTGGCACTTCTTCCCGTTCATGCGGATATCCCCAGCGGACACTACACTCTCTCCTTTAAGTACGGCGGAATCACACAGGACACTATCCTCACAGTTCAGAACACAGGTGAGAAGATATCCTATTATACAGTTCCCGAGGACGTTGTGACAAAGTACCGTTCTGCTGCGGCTGTTGAAGAGTGGGTAAGAGTATCCGGCGAGATCATGTCAAAGTCTGAGGCGACAAAGTACTTCAGCGGATACTTCCTTGAGGGTGTAACCGGTGCAAGTATCCAGCGAGGCTTCGGACGTGACATTTACTTAAACGGTAGCAAGACTATTACCTACCGCAACAACGGTGTTGACTATGCTTGCACCAATAACCTTGACGTTGTGGCATGTAACGCAGGTGTTGTATGCTATGCAGGTTCACTTGATTACACAGGTAACATCGTAGTTATCGATCACGGTCTCGGACTTAAGACTTGGTACTACAACATGGGCTCCGTCAGCGTTAACGTGGGTGACAAAGTGGCTCGCGGTGACAAGATCGGCGTGACAGGCAGAACGGGCTTCACCGGCTCAAACGGTGTTCACATCGCAATGTCCGTTGCTGACCAGTTCGTATCTCCTTATGACACATGGCAGGACAGCGAGGTAGCCGGCAAGGTGCTTATCGCCAAGGTTGAGGAATAAGAGTGGCGAGATAAATATTCAAAACACTAGTGAAACTGGTGGTACGCACAAACCATAAAAATGCACATAACTATCTGTATCTTGAGATGTACTGAAAAAGTCCACACATTCTATGTGGCGCACTGCTACTGAAAATCCGGTTAACAAAGCCTTCCTCCGGCCGTTTTTTCAAAACAGGAAGGTGGCAGACGAAGTCTGACGGAAGGAGCCTGCGTCAATATCAAGATAAGTTATACTCTATTGTTCCGCACTCTCCCTCAGTCACCTTTGGTGACAGCTCCCTATAACTAAGTTATGGCCGGATGGAGCCTTAAAGCTAAAGCATTGGTACACCTAAATAATTGGTGGTTGTGTCCAGAACAAATACAAGACCGCACGTGATCTCATTCCGCGTGCGGTTTACTTATAATTGAACCTCCGAGGAGGGAAAAAGATGATAAACCTGATAATCGGCCGCGCGGGATACGGCAAAAGCACCGTTCTGTGCGATATGATAAAAAACGAGATACTTACGGGAGAGCGTGAGCTTGTCCTTCTTGTTCCCGAGCAGCAGACTGTGCTTTGGGAAACGAAGATGGCAAAGATGCTGCCCACCTCATCAAATCTGCGACTTGAAATAACCAACTTCACCCGACTATCCAACTCCGTTTTCCGTGAGTGCGGCGGGCTTGCAGACACAGTTATCGACGAAGGTAGCCGTGCTCTACTCATTTGGCGCGCCATGATCTCCGTTTTCGAGCATCTTCGCGTTTATAACAGAGAGCACGAGGAGAGAAGCATCCCCCACCTCATGAACGCCATAGACGAGCTGAAGTCTTCCGGTGTTTCTCCCATTGAGGCGGAGTCTGCCCTTGAAGCTCTGATAAAAGATCGCGGTGAGGTAAGTGGCAAGCGTGAGGGGGACCTTATCTCCCGACTCCATGACGCGGTGACTGTTTACGCCGCATACGAGGAGATCCTTCACGGAGAATACATCGACCGAGGGGATCTGCTATCAAATCTTGCCCGCACTCTTGAGAACTGCGACTATTTCTGCGGCAAGGCTGTGTTTGTTGACTCATTCTTCTCCCTGACAGCGGCTGAAGAGCGCATCCTTTACAGGATCATGAGCTCTGCCGAGGACGTTACCCTGACCTTCGCCTGCCCGCCCGATGCAAATGAGCAGAAAAACGAGATCCAGTTTGGTGAGGTGAGGGAATACCTCAAAAAGGTCGTTTCCATGGCGTCCCGTCTTGGAGTTGAAATAAACAAAATCGAGCTTACCGAAAACAAGCGCCACGCAGAACGTCCTTTTCTTGGGGCGATTGAAAAGCATATCTTCAACTACACCTCCGCTTATCCCGAAGCGAGTGAGGCGGGTGTGTCGGATGAGGTCAGAATAATAAAATGCGCCGACAGATTTGACGAGGCAGAGGCGTGTGCGGCCATAATCGAGCGACTTCACAGAGAGGGATACCGCAACTCCGACATCGCTGTTGTTGCAGGGAATATGACCTCCCGCGAGGGTATTCTCGATACTGTTTTGCGCCGTCACAGCATAAACTGCTTCATGTCGGAGCCGGGCAGCGTATCCACATCTCCTGCGGTACGGCTTGTGCTGTCTGCTCTCGGCGTTGCGGCAGGTGGATGGCAGAGAAAGAACATTGTGCGCCTACTTAAGACAGGTATGACTCCCGTTGGACGTGGTGCTGAATGTGAAATGGAAAAATTCGAGGGGGATATCTTCGAGACTTACACAGGCACCTGGAACATCCACGGCAGGCGTATGTACACGGGGGATGACTGGTGCATGAACCCCGACGGATACAAGACTGAGATAAGTGACGAGGGAAAAGAGCGTCTCAGATGGGCGAACTCCGCAAAAAACAAGCTTATCCCGCCTCTGGATCGACTGCTCTCTGTATTTGACGGCGGTGCGGCAAGTGTTCGTGATATAGCAGAGCGAATAGTTTACTTTGCCGAGGAATACGGTGTGCAGTCCGCACTTTCCGAGATCGGTGACTCCTACAGAAAGATCGGTATGGTCAGCGACGGTGAGAAGGCTGAATCAAGCTGGCAGGCTGTTTGCGATATCCTTGATAAAATGGTGAAGATGCTTGGGGACACCAACCTTGACGCTTCCCGATTTGCGGGGCTTTTCTCCCGAGTGGCTGTGTCAATGGACGTAAGCACCATTCCCACGGGAATTGACGAAGTGGTGCTTGGCAGTGCGACGGGCGTGAGATTTGACAGCGTAAGATGCGTCATCATTCTCGGCTCTGTTGACGGTGAATTCCCTCGCGTAGTAGGGGATGGCGGCACGTTCTTCGACGAGGGTGACAGATGCGCCCTTGAGTCGGTGGGTTTGACCCTTGACTCCCTTAACATGGACATGAAGACTGCCCGCGAATATTTTATGTACTACCGCACTGCCGCGTCTCCCACGGAAAAGCTGTTTATTCTCGCGCCCACTGACGGCGGTGAGCTTTCCGAGGGTGCTCTTCGGGTACAGGCGATAGGCGAAAGTCTCGGAGGGGACATCGTTACCGCATTTGCAGCTATGCCCCTGTCCGATGTGGTGTATTCCATTGCAGGCGCGGAATATCAGCTGTCCCGACGGACTGACACGAGTGAAATTAAGCTGCTCACATCCCTTGTGGGTGAAACAAAGGCGGGAGAAGTGCCGCTTACTGCTGAAAACGACATGATAACGGAGGCTACCCTTGGAAATACACGTCGAATGAGCCTTTCCCAGACGAGAATTGACACCTTTGTTCAGTGCCCGTTCAACTACTCCTGCAAATATTTGATGAAGATACGCCATGAGGCAAAGGCGGAGATAAAGACACCTGACATCGGCACGTTCATTCACCATGTGCTTGAGCGGTTTTTCGTTGGCATTTCGGCGGACAGGCTCTCATCCGGTGACATTTCGGATGATGAGATCGAGGCTATGTCAGAGGAGATCATCCGCGAGTATCTTGACACCCTTTCCGAGGGTTCGGGCATCTCGGGCGACGGTCGAATCATGTATCTTTTCGTGCGACTGAAGAGATACGTTCCCGTGTTCTTGCGCGCCGTGCTTCGCGAGATGAGTCAGAGCAAGTTTATACCAGTTGCATTTGAGCTTCCCATGGGAATAGGCGAGGGCGTCACTCCCATCTCGTTCAAAACTGACGGTGGAGTTGAGGTGACTCTTCGCGGAATTGCCGACCGAATCGACATGTACGAATCCGACGGGGTGAAATATCTCCGCGTGGTTGACTATAAAACAGGATCAAAGTCCTTCTCCATGGACAACATCTACCGCGGAGTTGACATTCAGCTGCTCATTTACCTCTTTACCGTGTGGAAGATGGGTATTCCTGCCATCGGAGACGCGGACAATATCGTTCCTGCGGGGGCGGTATATTTCAGCGCACGTCCTACTGCTCATTCCACGCCCTCTGCCCTGTCTCCCGAGGACGCCGCAGAGCTTGCTATGGATAAAATCGAGCGCAGCGGAGTATATCTCGCAAACGAAGAGGTGCTTCGCGCAATGGACAGGGAGCTGTCGGGCAAATACGTGGGAGTAAAGGTGTCGGGCGAGGAGATAAAGAGCTCGGGCAAGAGTGCAACGCTTCTGTCGCTTGATGAGTTTGGCGCGCTGTACACAAGACTTGAAGAAATAATCGGAAAGATCGCCACGGAAATGGCAGGGGGAAGAGCTGAAGCAAAGCCTACAAAGATAGGCGCAACGAGTCCCTGCGAGTGGTGTGACAACAGATACATCTGCAGAGTTGGCGAGGAAGGAGAGGTGGAGTAATATGGCAAAGATAAGCTATACACCTGCCCAGCGTACGGCTGTATACTGGCGAGGCGGAAATCTCCTTCTGTCAGCTGCTGCGGGAAGCGGAAAAACTGCGGCGCTCACAGGTCGCATATGCTCTCTCATCGGCAGTGGCGAAGCGGAGCTTGGTGAGATGCTCATTGTTACCTTCACCAAAGCCGCCGCGTCGGAAATGCGACAGAGAATATCCTCATCTCTCGCAAAATCTGCGGCTGAAATGCGCGAATCCTCTCCCGAGACTGCCGCTATGATAAGCCGAGCCATCGCTAAAGTTCCCTCCGCTGAGATATCCACAATTCACTCATTCCTCTACCGCACGCTGGGGCCTTATTTCCCCGTGCTCGGCTTGCCCCAGGATTCACATATTGCGGACCAGAAGATCATCGATTCCCTGAAATCCGAGGTGATGCGTGATGTTGTTGACGAGTTTTTCGCAACCGAGGGTGAGGCGCTTGAACGCTTTACTGCCCTTGCCGACATAATCGGTCAGGTGCGCGATACCTCTGCCATTGACGAAGAGCTGCTTTGGCTCGCAAACAGGCTGACCTCAAACGGTGAGGACCACTGCGCCCTGCTTCGTTATGCGGATATGCTGGAGGCTGTCTGCGAGAATGAGGACATTACCTCGGGTGCATACGGAGAGGTGCTTCGTGAGGAGCTTGGGGGATTTTTCTCCCACTATAAGAACGTTTTCTCCACTCTGGCGGACGAGTTTGACGGATTGCCCAAGGTACAGGAGAAATACGGCTCTGCACTTGCCGCTTGCGCTGATTGGGTCAGCATTGGTGAGGCGATACTCTCGGGCGGCTTTGACTACGAGCGCATGAGGGCTCATTTTGCCGCGTTTACACCGGGTGAGCTTGGCAGACTATCCTCAAAGGACGCCTGCGAGACATCTGCCGCATTCAAGATCTTCCGTGACGAGCTGAAGAAGAATGCCATTAAGATGGCGGAGACCTATTTCGCCGCTGAAGCTGATGAAGCTGTGCGCTCATTTGGCGAGTGCGCGAAAGTGCTTCGACTTACCGCTGAAGTGCTTTCCGTATATTTCGACAGATTCACAAAGAAAAAGCGGGAGATGTCCGCAATCGACTACAATGACCTTGAAGCTCTCGCACTGTCCCTTCTCACAGACGAAAACGGTGAGCCCACAGCCGCCGCAGAGGAGATCGGACGTAAATACAAATACATATTCATTGACGAATACCAGGATACCAACCTTGTGCAGGACAGAATTTTCCGCGCGGTGTCGAAAAACGCAAGACGGTTCATGGTTGGTGACATAAAGCAGTCTATTTACCGATTCAGAGGGGCAGACCCGCGAGTTTTCTCAGGCTACAGACGTGCGTGGGAGACCGTTGCCCCTGCAGCCGAGGGAGAGGACTACTCATCCGTACCCTTTGAACGCGACTGCGGAAGTGCCCTCTTCATGAGCGAGAATTTCCGTTGCGACAGTCCTGTGGTACGCTTTGTCAACATGGTTTCGGGGTACATTCTTCCCCACGGCGGTATTCCCTACGGTGAAGAGGATGCGCTGGTGTACGCAAAAAACGGCGGAGTGCCCGTGGAGACGTCCTCTGCATCTGAAATTTGCCTTATTGAGAAGAAACGGGCGAAAAAAGGCGAGGCAAAGGACACCTCCGACGTAAACCCCGAGGCGGAATATGTTGCACGCCGCATTGCGGGAATGATCGGCAAGTACTCCCCCTCCGGTGAGAAGCTGATAAAAGCAGGGGATATTGCCGTTCTCCTGCGCTCTCCGTCCACGTCGGGTGGCGACTACCGCGATGCCCTCGCAAAGTACGGTATTCCTTCTGCACTTAAGGTGGAGAGACCCCTTTCGTCATACCCCTCAGTTATGCTGCTGATGTGCGTACTGAATTTCATTGACAACCCCCTCCGTGACATTTACGTTACAGGTGCGCTTCGCTCTCCCGTGTTCGGCTTTACCATGAGTGAGCTTGTCGGCATAAAGGAAGAGGGGATGCCTCTGTATCTTTCCGTGCTCAAAAAGGCTCAGGCGGATGAGGGTGCTATTTGCGAAAAATGTGCATCTGCCGTCGGTCGTCTTGAGATACTCAAAACAGTAGCCCGCGGTATGAGGGCGGACAAGTATCTCGAATACCTTATTGATGAAATAAACCTCTACTCCGTAGACGGAATACGCGAAAACGGTGCGGAACGCGATGCGGTGAACAGACTGTGCGCTCTTGCCGCAGACTTTGTGTCCGGTGTAGGTGGCGTTACAAAGAGCAGTGATATTTCTGCGTTCCTTGAATATGCCACAGAGGCTATTGACTCTCCCGACTCGGGAAGCGGCAACGGTGGCGGCGAGGATGCTGTGTCCATTATGAGTATCCACGCCTCAAAGGGACTTGAGTTCCCCATCTGCTTCGTGTCCGAGTGTGCAAAACGGCGCAATACTGCAGACGAGAGCCGTACCGTTCTCTATGACGGGGAGCTGGGGCTGGGAATGTACCTTCCCGACGAGAGCAGACTCCTTAAGTGCGACACTCTTCTGCGCAGGATAATCGCCGCAAAACTGCGACATGACTCCGTTGAAGAGGAAATGCGCATGCTGTACGTTGCACTTACCAGAGCGAGAGAGCTTCTTATCGTTACCTCAAAAACAGCGGATGCCGAGGCGGATCTGGCTGACGCAAGACTGCAGGCAGAGTTTGCCGACAGGTACCACATTACGGGAACAAGCTCCTACATCGACTGGATCCTTGAGTCTGCGGCCTCCGGTGAGCGTGATTTTATGAAGATAAGCACGATCGACGCAGATGAGCTGACCTGTGAGGATAGCTTGGCGGATGAGTTGACCGTTGATGAGCCCGACCTTGCGACCCAAGCGGAAACGGCGGATTTTGAAGAAAGATTCCGTTATATTTACCCACACGCATATCTCAAGGGTATTCCCTCAAAGCTGACTGTGTCAAAGCTCAAACCCGAGATACTCGACGGGGAAGATGACGGCGTGGCCTTGACCATTGATGCCCCTGTTGCACTGGCAGCGGAGAGGGAAGAGCGTCAAGTTCGTCCCGTGTTCATGCAGAGCGAGAATTTTGCTCGTGCTACTGCGGCGGAAAGGGGTACTGCAACTCATGTGTTCATGCAGTTTGTGCGTTTTGATCAGCTGAAGGAATACGGCGTTTCTCACGAGATCGAGAGACTTGTGAATGAGCGGTTCATTACCCGTGAGACAGCCGCACTCATCCACGATAAGCAAATGGAACGGTTCCGCGGCAGCTTGCTACTTGACAAGCTACTCCGCTCACCTATGGTTAAGAGAGAGTTCCGTTTCAATGCGCTTCTTGACGGACACAGATTCACAGCAGACGAAGCACTTGGGGTGTCTCTTGCCGAAAACAAGGTGAAGCTGACGGTGCAGGGCGTTGTTGACTGCGTATTCCGTGACCCCGATACGGGCAAACTGGTGCTGGTGGACTACAAGACCGACTCCCTCACCACGGAAGAGTGGAATGATCGCACCCTTGCCGAGAAGAAGCTGAGGGAGCGACACAAAAATCAGCTTGCGTACTACCGCGAGATATGCTCCGATATGTTCTCTGAGGAGATAGGCGAGACTTACATCTACTCAACGGTGCTTGGCGAGATGGTGGAAATTTAGGGAATAGGTAATAGTGAAGAGGTAAGAGGTGGTAATAAATAAAAAATATAGGTGCAGTGGGAAGATATCGACATCCTCCGACCGCACCTTTTCTTTATTCTTTTAGCGCAGCGCATATCCTCCCCTACGGGTTTGTTGATATTTTATGTCAGCGGATGAAATAGCGGTTTCCGGTGCACCAAATATTTCTTATTTCTTCTTTCTTATTTATTCTTTATTCTTTTAGCGCAGCGCATATCCTCCCCTACGGGTATGTTGGCGTCGAGAGAGCGGTGGTGACAAGGTTGAAGGGGCAAGTTTGGTTGAAAAATCGCTGAATAATCTCAAACCTGCCAAAAACTTATTATTTATTCTCTGTATTCTCTTGCAATATTCACCTTGTCTTTCGGCTTGCGATATGATATAATGTAAAGTGATGTATTATGCAGACAAAGTATAATGCATCACTTGTTTAGTTGTAATAAGAAACGCATTAACATAGACTGCGGTGAAAACCGTATCGGAGGATGAAATTTTGGCAAAAGATCAAGAAAAAATTACCTCTTCTGAAAACAAACAAAAGAAGATACTTACAAAGGAAGAGAAAAGAAACAGAAATCGCTATATCGCCGCAGTGCTGCTGGTGTTTGCGGGAAATGCGGTTTTATATCTGACACTGTGGCTGCTCAGCAAGTATGACCATGTGTACTTCGACCAGATCCTGTTCCAGCTCAAGACCACCACTGTTGGTGTTCACGGCGGACTGGCGCTTGGCGGCGTTGCATCTGTCGGACTGCTCAGCCTCGGCACAACTATCGTCCAGGTATTTTTGTACCTGCTTCTCTCGGGCAGACTGTTCGGAAAGCTTAAGGATATTTTACAGAAGAATCGAAAGTACGTTGACTACTGCAAGTCAAAGATCTGCCGTTTCTTTGTAAAGCAGATGATGACACTTGCGCTTGCTGTGTTTATGGTGTGCATTATCGTATTCATCACACAGCTTGACGTGTTTGCTTACGTGGACACTATTTCCACAAATTCCGACTTCATTGAAGAACACTACGCTGACCCGGAGACAACACAGCTCACATTCCCCGAGGAAAAGAGAAATCTCATCTACATCTTCCTCGAATCCATTGAGAACACATTTGCCGATACAACGGCAGGCGGCAATATTACGGTTGACTATATTCCGGAGCTGACTGCCCTTGCAGAGGAAAACGTAAGCTTCTCGAATACAGACGGAATCGGCGGAGCGTATGCCTTTGCGGGTACTACATGGACCGCTTCCGCTATGGTTTCACAGACATCGGGCGTAACTGTCAAGGTGCCTCTCGGTGCTGACGTTTACGGTGCGGAGGAGGACTTTATGCCCGGCGTTTACTCCATTGGCGAGATTCTTCGTGATGCGGGCTACAATCAGACACTGCTCGTTGGCTCCGTTGCGGAATTCCACGGCAGAAAGGCTTACTTCACTCAGAACGGTGAATACAACATCGTTGACATAAACTCCCTCAAGGAAGAGGGAAGACTTGATCCCGATTACCAGGTTTGGTGGGGATTTGAGGACGAAAAGCTCTACTCTTATGCAAAGGAAGAGATACTCTCCCTTGCAGAAAAGGATGAGCCCTTCAACTTCACCATGCTCACAGTTGACTCTCATTTCCCGAATGGCTACGTTTGCGAGCGTTGCGGAGATGAATACGAGCTTCAGTACGCAAATGTTCTCGCTTGTTCGTCAAAGCAGCTGTACGAATTTGTAGAGTGGATCAAGGAACAGGATTTCTACGAGAACACCACCATCGTGATCAGCGGCGACCACCTTACAATGGACTCCGACTTCCTTGCGGACATTGATCCCGAATACACCCGCACGGTTTACAACTGCATTATTAACTCCGCAGTTGAGCCGGTCAAAGAGAAGAACAGAGAGTTCGGCACCTATGATATGTATCCCACAACCCTTGCGGCTATGGGCGTGAAGATCGAGGGAGACAGACTCGGACTCGGTACAAACCTATTCTCCGACAAGGAAACTCTCACAGAGCAGTACGGCTTTGAAAAGCTTGATGCAGAGCTTCAGCTCAGATCTGAATTCTACAACGAGCATCTTCTCATGATGGATGACAGACACTTCTTCGGAAACAAGGACGAAACCGAAACAGGCGAAACAAAGTAAAATAATAAAACAAAAAAGGCGGACATTATCGTTCGCCTTTTTGTGTGGTATGTTTGCTTTAGGAATGCTTACTTTTTAAATGAAATATTAACTATGCATGTCTTTTGCTAACGCAGGTTCCAAAGGATGCTAATGCCAGCACCCTTTGGGATCCCGGGCACTTAAGGATTGGGGAAAGGTTCACTGCGTTCACAATTTCCCTCTCCTACCGAGTTCCCTCTTTGACATAGGGAACTCGACGAGTTCGACTTCGTCGAATCTCGGTGAATCCAACCCCTTTGACTTTGCTTGAGTTGAAACATAGAGCGACTCACACCAACGGGGATATCCGTAATTCCGACAGATACGCCCATGAAGTTGGAGCTTATTAGTAAAGTTCGATTGACATGGTCAATAAACCTGTTCGAATGCTGACATTTATAAACTGAAGCTAAAACAAGAGGGGTTTCCAAAGGGGAGAACAGTGAATGGAGAATGATTCATCATTCGGAATGAGCTCTTCTTCCCTTGGCGCAGGGTGATTCTTAAGAGGTGTCTGCGTTCACACCTCTTAAGCTCCCCACGAGAGTGGGGACTTCAGTAGAACAGAAAAGTATGGTTGAATCAGAAAGAAAACAACCCACACTCTCGCAAAAAACATACAAAAAAGGCGGACATTATCGTTCGCCTTTTGTTTTGTGTTAAGTTTTATACCTCTTCAGCGTCGATTGTGAAATCGTAGAAGCGGTTTACGCCTTCGCAGGCTGTGAGACCAACGTGGAACTCATCGGGGATGTGCTCGTTTTCAGTCTCGATTGTCTGGCCGTTCATTGTAACCTTGATCTTCTTGCCGATTACTTCGACAGTCATGTCAACCATCTCGCCGCCCTCGATAACGAATTCGCCGAAGCCGATCTTGGGTGTTGCGATAGGTGTGCGTGAGCCAGCCGGCAGAGGATAGATGTGCCAGATGTTGCAGCCCTTCTCGTATGCAACTACCTCGAAGTGGAGACCGTAGAAGTTGTCGCCCTTTTCGTCTGTGGTGTAGTCGTTGGAGAACACGATGATGGGTGCGCCGTACTTTTCGAACGTGCAATGTGTGGAGAGCTTTGCGCCGTTCTTGTACTTCTTCTTTGTGAGGATGCTGATGTAATCCCAGTCCTCGATGTCGGGGTTGTAGCTGTTCTTGATGCAGTCTTCCATTACTTCGAAGTGCTTGTCAGTCTTTTTGAAGTAGGGAGCCAGAGAGGACACGTAGAAAAAGTCCTTGTCAAGGTCTGTGTCCTTGTTGAAAACGTACTTTGTGATCATGTCATTTCGCCTTTCGGGTGGTGAATTTTTCTTTGATTAGATTATACCATGCCTGCGCGAGTTTGTCAACGGAGAGAATATGTCAGGTGTGGGTTGTAGGATATTTGGGGTGAATAGGCAGGTTCGGTTGAATAGGAGAGAGGTCAGCGTTGTCATCCTGAGCGGAGTGAAACGTAGCCGAAGGATCTATTTGAGATTCTTCGACAGGCTCAGAATGACAAGATTGGGTGTGCAGTTGACATAGTTTGGGCAAATCCTGACCCTGTTCAACGGACGATTGATTATCGAACAAGTTCGATAACGCCCCTACAGGTGTGATTTCTGCTAAAGCTCAGGCGAAAAAACAAACGGCTTTTTGCTTGACTTTGTGAAAATCTACTCAAAAAACAGCGACGCCAAGGGGTCAAAACAAAAGAAAAAGCCTCATTTGCGCCCTCATATCCCGTCTTTTTGTTCAATTATACGAAATTTCAAAACAGGTCGACTTGAGAGCCGAAGTGAGGCGTCAGAGGGGTCTTTCCCCCTTGAATATTTTTCCGAAAATAGTATAATATTTAATGTAATACATTTACTTGGAGGTAAATAAATTGATCGCACATCACATTCCCGGCGACGAGGTCGTACGCCAGCTTGGTACAGACCAAGCATCAGGTCTTACCTCAGCACAGGTCGCAGAGAAGCGCGCACAGTTCGGTGAAAACAAGCTGCGCGAAAAGAAAAAGAAAACAAACTTCCAGAGATTCCTTGATCAGTTCAAGGATGCGATGATCCTTATTCTTCTGGCAGCGGCGGCAGTATCATTCGTCATCGCTTGCGTTGAGAAGAACCCCAAGGAGTTCTTCGAGCCCATGCTTATTCTCCTCATTGTTATTATTAATGCCGTTATGGGCGTTATTCAGGAGAGTAAGGCCGAAAAAGCACTTGATGCACTGAAAAATATGTCCGCACCTCACGCCCGCGTTATCCGTGACGGCAAGGAAACACTTATCGACGCCGCGGATCTGGTGCCCGGTGACATCATCCGCCTTGAAGCAGGTGACTTTGTTCCCGCAGATGCACGTCTCCTTCGTTCTGTAAGCATCAAGAGCGAGGAATCCGCCCTCACCGGTGAGTCTGTTCCCTCCGAAAAGGATGCAAACGCAGACGTTAAGGAAAATGCTCCTCTCGGTGACAGATCCAATATGGTATTCTCAGGCTGCTCCATTACTTACGGTACAGCACTTGCTGTGGTTACCGCTACAGGTATGGACACCGAAATGGGTAAGATCGCAAACCTTCTTGACGGTGAAGAGGAAACACAGACTCCCCTCCAGAAGAAGCTGGCGCAGCTTGGCAAGTACCTCGGTATTCTTGCTCTCGCAGCTTGCGGTATCATCTTCGTGGTTGGTCTTGTGAACGATCTTGACCCCATGCATATGTTCATGACAGCGGTTTCTCTTGCAGTTTCCGCTATTCCCGAGGGACTTCCCGCAATCGTTACCATTGTTCTCTCCATTGGCGTACAGCGCATGGTTAAGAAGAACGCCATCATTCGCCGCCTGCCCGCAGTTGAGACTCTCGGCAGCGCATCCATCATCTGCTCCGACAAGACAGGTACTCTCACCCAGAACCGCATGACTCTCGTTAAGGCTTACGTTGACGGCAAGGGTCAGACTGTCTCAATTACCGCAAACAACGGCGATGACGTGTGCGCTCTCCTCCGCTACGGTACACTTTGCTGTGACGGCTCCGTTGTTTTTGGCGATGACGGCGAGGAAAAGCACATCGGCGACCCTACGGAAACAGCAATCGTTCTTGCGGCACACAAAAACGGTATGCCCAAGGATGAGCTGAATATGGACTATCCCAGACTTGCCGAGATCCCCTTTGACTCCGACCGCAAGCTGATGACCACTGTAAACCGCATTGGCGGCAAGAACGTAGTTATCGTAAAGGGTGCATTCGACGTTATGGCGGCTCGCTGTGTGGCAGGAGACATTGATACTGCACGCAAGATCTGCGAAGAAATGAGTGAAAACGCGCTTCGCGTACTGGCTATAGGATATAAGTTTATTGACGAAGTTCCCGAAGCTCCTACTTCTGAAGAGCTTGAGTGCGGACTTACATTCATGGGCCTTGTCGGTATGATCGACCCGCCCAGACCTGAAGCAAAGGAAGCAGTTGCAGTTTGCCGCAAAGCAGGTATCAAGCCCGTTATGATCACCGGTGACCACGTTGTTACCGCATCCGCAATCGCCCGTGAGCTGGGTATTCTCGAAGACGGTGACCGTGCTATCACAGGTGCGGAGCTAGACCGTATGACCGACACAGAGCTTGACGCAGTTGTTGCGGATATCTCTGTTTACGCTCGCGTATCCCCCGAAAACAAGATCAGAATCGTTAAGGCATGGCAGAGACGCGGTCAGGTGGTTTCCATGACAGGTGACGGTGTAAACGACGCTCCTGCGCTTAAGGCGGCTGACATCGGTTGCGCTATGGGTATCACAGGTACCGACGTTGCAAAGGGTGCCGCTGATATGACTCTGACAGACGACAACTTTGCTACCATCGTTGACGCAGTTCGCGAGGGCAGAGGCATCTACGCAAACATTAAGAAGGTAGTAGGTTTCCTGCTTGGTACAAATATCGGTGAGGTTATAACAGTGTTTGCCGCTATGCTTATGTGGCACACGTCTCCTCTCCTTTCCATGCAGCTTCTTTGGGTCAACCTTGTAACTGACTCTCTCCCTGCTATTGCGCTGGGTATGGAAGCGGTTGAAAAGGACGTTATGGAGCGCAAGCCCAAGCCCAAGGACGAAGGCATCTTTGCTCACGGCCTCGGTATTCGCGTAGTGCTTCAGGGCTTTATGTTCGCGATTCTTACTCTCGTAGCGTTCTGGGTTGGCACAGGTCTCTCCCTTGGCGATATGTTCAGCGGTGTTCTTCTTGACGAAGCTCACGAGATCAATCTCCAGGGCGGTCAGACCCTTGCGTTCATGGTTCTTGCCCTTTGCCAGATCGTTCAGGCGTACAATATGCGTTCCGAGCATTCTCTCTTCAAGATCGGTGCGTTCGGCAACAAGAATCTCAATCTTGCGGCCCTTGCTTCCGTTGCGCTCATGGCGATCGTTCTCTTTGTCCCCGGTATTCAGACTGTATTCGGTCTCATGTATCTCACCGGCAAGCAGTATCTCATCGGTGTTGGACTCATTTTCGTTCCCCTTGTTGTTATGGAGCTGAGCAAGGCACTTGGTCTTATCAAGCATCATAAGTAAGATAAATAAAAAACAAAGCGGAGTGTTGTGTTAATGCTCCGCTTTTTTAGTTACGAGTGATGGGTTATGAGTTATGGGTTGACGCAGAGCGATCTGCAAATTCACTGTTCCCCTCTCCTTTGTTTTTCGTGCAACTTTGGATTTAAGCATTACTCCTATTTATTCTTTTTTATTTATTATTTATTCTTTATTCTCTAAACTAAAAAAGACCCCAAAGTGAACCGAAGGTTCTCTTTAATGGGTCTTTTTGTTTTTTTTATTACATGCTCCAGCTTACGCTGTCCTTTGCATCCTTGAGAACTACGCCCATTGCGGTGAGCTCGTCGCGGATCGCGTCTGCGGATGCGAAGTCCTTTGCCTTCTTTGCTTCCGCTCTGCGTGTGATAAGCTCTTCAACCTTTGCCTTTGTATCTGCGTCAACACCTTCACTTGTGCAGGTGATCGTCAGAGTCGCGTTTTCAGCCGCCTTTGCTCTTGCTGCTGCTTCGGCCTCTGCTGACTTCTTCACCTTTGCCGCCGCTTCAAGGAGACCGAGGGAGAGAACTGTATCAAAATCACGGATGAGCGCGATCTTTGTTGCATCGTTTGTCTGCGCCTTGAGCACGTCGTAAACTGCTGTAACTGCCAGCGCTGTGTTAAGGTCGTTGTCCATAGCATCGGAGAATCTCTGCTTCAGTTCTCCAAACTTTGCTTCGTCAACGGGAGAGTTGTCATCAAGCTTCAGGGATGCGATTCTGTTAACCAGCTTGTTGTATGCGGTGCGAGTGCTTTCCATGCCTTCCCAAGAGAACACAAGTGACTTGCGGTAGTGGGACTGGAGGCAGAAGAGACGGTACACCAGAGGATCGAATCCCTTTTCTTCAAGGAGAGATACTGTAAGGAACTCGCCCGAGGACTTTGACATCTTACCTGTGTTGGTGTTAAGATGAAGCACGTGGAACCAATGTGTGCACCACTTATGACCGAGGTAAGCTTCGCTCTGTGCGATCTCGTTGGTGTGATGGGGGAATGCGTTGTCGATACCGCCGCAGTGGATGTCAAGATACTCGCCCAAGTTCTGCACGGAGATAGCGGAGCATTCGATATGCCAACCGGGATAACCGATACCCCAGGGGCTGTCCCACTTAAGTTCCTGATCCTCAAACTTTGACTTGGTGAACCAAAGCACGAAGTCGGACTTGTTGCGCTTTGCAAGGTCCTCTTCAACGCCGTCACGAACGCCAACCGCCAGGTCTTCTGCGTCGTGCTTGTTGAATACGTAATACTCATCCAGCTTGGATGTGTCGAAGTAAACGTTGCCCTCTGCGATGTAAGCGTAGCCCTTGTCGAGAAGTGTCTGTACCATTTCGATAAACTGGGGAATGTAGGACGTAGCGGGAACAACGATTTCGGGGATCTTGATGTTCAGCTTGCCGCAGTCAGCGAAAAATGCGTCGGTGTAGAACTGCGCGATCTCCATAACAGTCTTCTTCTCGCGCTTTGCACCCTTGAGCATCTTGTCTTCACCTGTGTCAGCGTCGCTGGAGAGATGTCCAACGTCGGTGATATTCATGCAGCGCTTAACCTCAAGGCCTGTGTAGCGGAGATACTTTTCGAGAATATCCTCCATGATGTATGAGCGCAGGTTGCCTATATGTGCGAAGTGGTAAACTGTAGGACCGCAGGTGTACATATTGCACTTGCCCGGCTCGTGTGTTACGAACTCGTCGCGTGTTTTGGTGAGTGTATTATAAAGCTTCATTTGAGTCTCCTTCGTTTTTGTCGTCGTTATTTATGTCGGGGGTAATTGTCGGTGTCTTGATTTTTGAGGCCTTGCGAGTGTTTTTCTTTGCGCTTTCCCATTCTCGATCAAGTCGGTTGAGATCCGCTTCGGTTATCACGCCGTTTGCCTTGAGAGAGTTCATCTGAGCGATAACTGCCGCTTCTTCTTCGCTTTTCGGCTTGATCCTGCCTCTCGAGTCAAACAGCAGATCACTTACCGTGGGGTATTTGATAAAGAAGCCTTTGCCAAGGCGGAATACGATAACGATGGAAGCCACGTACATACCGAGTACCAGTAATCCGCTTTCGTCAGACATGAGGGATAAGAGGGACGAGGTCATGTTGAAGAACACGTGGCACACGATGGCAGGTACTATTGAGTCGAATTTCACGTACAGCGCGCCAAGCACAAGTCCAACCACGGTTGCGTACACCATGGAAAGGAGAGAGGAGTGTGCAAGTCCGAAGACTACTGCGGAAATGATGATCGCCGCCACGGGGTGGATCACACGCTTCAGGTATTTGAGCACCATTCCGCGGTACACGATCTCCTCGGCAATTCCTGTGACGATACCCACGGAGAACAGCTCCAGCGCAAGGTTTCCTGTGTTACCAAGGTCCTGGAATGCGGCGTCATGCTCTGCGTAGACTGCTTCGGGGAATGGGATGAAGCCCAGCGTCACCAGCACGAACACCTGCAGAGCCATGCCGAATACCGCTATGCCGATATACCGCATGAAGCCAACGCCATTTACGTCAAGCTCCCGCGCGGGGGATTTTCTCTTTATGGTATATCCGAGGCAGATGAAGAGTATGGTGAGAAGATTTGCCACAAGCAAAATTCCCGTGGTGTTCTCGCTGATCTTTTGCATGATCGTTTCGTACATTTGATCCATTGGAATATCGTCGGGATTCGTTGACATGGGGATCTCGCCGTTTAGCATCATGTTCGCCGTACACATAGCGGAGTAGACTGTGACCACCAAAACCTGGCATCCGTTGAACACCAAAATGGCGAGGACGCACATGAGCACGGCTTTAAGCAGTCTTACAAATTTTGATTGCTTCTTCGGCGGGGTGAGGGGCAGGGGAGAACCGCAGCGGCTGCAGTTTGTCGCCCCGTCCTTATTATTCAGTCCGCAGCTTGGACAATACATTATTTTTTACCTCCGAGGTGGGGATTATATCTTTTCTTTTATCTCTGTTTCCAGAGCTTCGATGCGCTGTCTCAGTGCCTTCAGCTCAGCGTCGATGGGGTCGGGAACGTGAACCTGGTCAAGCTCTTCTGCAGGCTTCACCTTTGCACCGTCGCGGCGTACTACCCTTGCGGGAATACCTACAGCGGTGGAGTTTTCCGGCACATCCCCAAGGACTACCGCACCTGCGGCGATCTTGGAGTTGGAGCCTACGGTGAAGTTGCCAAGGAGCTTTGCGCCGGCACCGATGAGCACGTTATCTCCGAGGGTGGGGTGACGCTTGCCGGTCTCTTTACCTGTACCGCCGAGAGTCACGCCCTGGTAAATTGTGCAGTTGTTGCCGATTATTGCAGTCTCACCGATGACTACTCCGGCGCCGTGGTCGATGAAGAGCCCCTTGCCAATAGTCGCACCCGGGTGAATTTCAATGCCTGTGAGGAATTTCGCAAACTGTGACACAGCGCGTGCACCGAACTTGAGACCACGCTTCTGAAGTGCGTGAGATATGCGGTACATGATGAGCGCGTGAAGTCCCGAGTAGAGCATGAGTACCTCGGCGCGGTTTCTTGCCGCAGGGTCACGGGCGCAGATGGCGTCAATGTCGTCCTTTATCGCCATGATCTGACGGTAGAACGCCTTGCCCAGCGCTGT
>SVSK01000029.1:0-6677 GCA_015064345.1 Oscillospiraceae bacterium
TTCTTCCCTTGGCGTTGGGTGATCGATAAGAGGTGTCAACGTCTACACCTCTTATCATCTCCGCGATAGCGGTGACTTTAGGTGAACAAATAAATATTGTTAAAGATAAAAGAGATAAAGTGCAGTTTGAGATTGTTTGAAGCGGCGGGAGATAAACCCCCGCCCTACGGTTAGCTTTGGTGATGGGATGAAGCGGCAGTTACAGATCATATCATAGGGGGTAATCCAAAAGGGGGAACCCCCGTCCCCCTTACTTCTTCTCTATTCTCACCACCCCTGCGGTGATGTCATCCGTCGAGCCGCGAATAGCCGCCTCACTCACTACAGCCATTGCCGCCCGCCGTTCATCTCCACAGAGGACAGTCTCATCCGACACCATCATGTCAAGGAGCCACGGCACCTCATCATAGGACCTTGCCACTCCGTCCGACACCATGACCACCGTATCCCCCGGCTGAATGTCAAACTTAATCATTTCCGCATCAAGTGCGCGAATTATCCCGATCGGGACCGTCTTTGACTGCAGCCTGAATATACTTCCGTCACGCAGAACGAAGGATGGCGCCGCACCGCTTTTGATAAACCGCGCTTCACCTGTAACAAGATCAATTTCAGCTATGTCCACCGTGGCGGAGCATTCCCTCTCGGCTGATCTGACAATGCTGTTGAGCATCTTCAGCGCACATTCCAGATCCGCACCTGCCTTGATAAGCCTCTCAAGCAGGGATACAACCAACCCCGACGTGACAGCAGCCTCCTTGCCGCTTCCCATTCCGTCGGATATTATCATGTAATACCGCCCATCTGCCTCAAAGGTAGTCACCGCATCACCGCTTACCCCGTCAGGCTCACGGTCTGTCACCCGTATGCAAGGCACGCTGCTTTCATCCATGCCGGTATCCACATCATCCGGGTTGTCATCCGGGATATCATCCGGGTTCTCCTCCGAGCAGTTTGCACCGCAGCCGCGTTTATCGCAATAGTACACCGGTACGCTCGATGCCGCAACAGAGTAAACTCCTGACTTCGCCCCGTAGGAATAAACAGAGTGCATCCTCATTGACAGGCTCGCCCCGTCCAGCTCAAACTCCGGCGTGGACAAAGGACTGCCGACTACCTCCTCAAACAGCTTTCGTATATCATCTCCTCCCATATGTGTTGCGCCAACGTCTATATCCCCAACAAAAATGTGCTTCATCCGCGACCCGTACGCTGTCACAGTTGACGCTGAAAAATTGTTGTAGGACAGAATAGTTCGTAATTTTCTCGACAGCTCCTCGTCAATTGAGCTGATCTCGCGGCTCACTTCCCCTGCGTGGCGGAATAATTCCCCCGCAAGTCCCAGGTCCGCCGCAGATACCGACAGCTTGTCCCCATCCTTTATGGCAGCGATCTTCTTCCCTGCCGCAAGGTTCGCTTCGTCAAGTATCCTGCCCATATTGTAGCAAGTGGACGCAAGAGACGACGGGATCACCGCCGCGCTGACAATGCCGTAGGAATAAAGCTCTGCCGCCATTTTCGGAATCACAGGGGCAGTTTTCGAGCTTTTCATCCCATATCCGCACCTCTCGCGGTTACGGCAGGTGGGGCAGTACGACTCAAACGCCGCCTCCACTATCTCACGCATCTCCGTTTTGCTCGGTTTCGCCAGCCGCTGTGCCATGCCGCCAAGCACCGCCGACACGGATGAGAGCCCCTCTGACAGGTCATTTATCCGCCGTCGCATATCTCTCTCGGACAGCTCTGCCACAGTGGCACTTTCTCCCCTGATGCGCCCGGCTATTCCAATACCCCCGAACATCCTCTCCGGCAGCCGTATCAGTCCGAATTTGTATATCGGTGCAAGAACAGCGCACGCAACCACAACAGGCGGAAAAACTGACGTGAGTCCGTCAAATCCCGCTGCGTACACTGCCCAAACCGACGCGGCGATTCCGCTGCAAAGTATGGCGAAGGTGTGGGAATAATTCGACAAAGCAGCGCAAATGATCGCCGCCAAAGCATAGCCGGGGGCATATTCCGGCACCATGACCGTACCGCAGATCAAGCCCATGATCGCTCCGCGGTGCACTCCGTGGCAAAGAGACACCGCACAGGCTGCGGAAAAGGCAAACAGCACCCCAAGATCAAACTTCGGCCGTGCCAGCATCTCCTCGGGCAACGACGACAAGGGACCTGCCGACATTTGGCTGAGCGACAGGGTCAAAGCCGCCGCGACGGCATAAACTCCTATCTCCCGAATGGGGGAGGAACGCATATTTCCGTCTGTTGCCGAATAGAATAAATATGTAAGCACAGGTGTAACAAGCAAGCTGAACACAGCACCGAACAGGTCGTAGTAAACATACCCGCCCTCAACCACTGACCATGCTCCGGCGAGCAGTGCTGTGCAAGCGGACAGTGCCAGTCGTATTCTGAAATTTTCCCGAAGCATGGTCCCGCTAATATTCTTTCCTTCCGTTGCCAGAACATTTATGACTCGCCTCGGAGTTGGGCTTGCACCGATCAGTTTTTTGATCCGCGAGAAGAAGCGTCCTCTTTTCCGTAGGTCATCCGTTTCCTCTGCCCTGCCCGACTCAAGCCAGACAGATGCACCAAGCCGCGCCGCCGCAAGAGTGGTCAGCATCAGTGCGTAAACCCCGCCGATACCCGCGATACGGCTCGACCCCACAAGCACGCCGGCAAGGGTGGAGAAGGTGGAGGTTATCCCCGTTGCGGATGCTGTCAGCGCGATCCCCAAGGGATAAGTTCCCGGAAAGAGCTGTGTGCCCGTCATCACCGCCGCAAGGACGAAGCACAGTATTGCGCTGATGATACGCTTCATTCTGACTCCGCCGATCAAGGTGGTAAGTGATCTCTTTCGCCTAAGGACAAGCTCACTCTTTCCCTCGCCCTCTCCCGATATGTAAGTTTTCTTTTTGCCTTTCATCTCAAAAGCTCCTTTGTTTGTTCCAGACAGCGCCGCGTGGCCATTCGCGTCTCTTATCTTGCCATGATTATACTATGTGACGGTTGCAAAATCAGTCGCCTTCGGTTTGGGCTTTTCAGTCGATTTTTCGCCCCTTTCCCCGCGGTAATAAAGAGTTGGCGGAATAAAAAAATTCCCCTGACGAGAGGGGGAAAAAGGTGTGGGAAAATGGAGGAGGAAGAACGGGGAATGAATGGGTTATGGGTTATGAGTTATGATTGCCTGCGGCAAGTGATGTATGCCTTCGGCAAGTTGTGGAAACTTTTCTCACGTTGTTCGAAAAATATTTTTGAAAATTGGTGTAGGTGTGTTAAAGTTAAAGCTACACGGAAAGCAAGATGGGGATTCTTAAGGGGAAGAATCGGAGAAATTGCAGTTGGGTTATAAGATCAATAACAATTGGCGGGATTCGTGCGTGTGGAAGTATAAGCAATAATAAATATCCCGTCCTCCTTCCCCTTAAGTGCCTGGATTCGCAAGGACTCGGCATGAGAGTCCTTGTGCGCCTCCCACGCGGAGTGGGCAAATGAGACGAACTAATAAGTTCAGCTAAAGATAAAAGAGAACAGTGCAGTTGGGTTTTGTATGAAGCGGCGGGAGATGAACCCCCGCCCTACGGTTAGTTGGGTTGAAGAATGAATCGGCGTGAATAATGTGCAAACTTTGGTCTCCTCATCCGTCACTTCGTGACACCTTCTCCCACAGGAGAAGGCTTGTGAAGAGACAAAGTGCAGTTTGTGTTTGTTCAAAGCGGCGGGAGAATACCCTGCCCCGCTCATAACCCATCACTCATCACTCATAACTCAAAAAAGACCCCTCGGGGGTCTCTTTTGCTTATTTTATTTCTTCTCGCCTATGAACACGTCATTCTCAAACCAGCCGTCCTGTACTGTTCCGTCGGGCAGCGTCAAAACTCCTCTGCCGTCGCGCTTGAAGTTGTTCATATCTCCCTCGTAATGGGAGCCGTCTGCACCGTCGATTATCACGTTGTGGGGTCCGAGAATGCTTTCCTTGAATTCGCCCTCAAAGGTGTCTCCGTTCGGAAGTCGCAGCTTGCCGTGTCCATGGGGAACTCCATCCTTCCAATAGCCCTCATAGGCTGCATTCGTGGGTTCTGTCTGCTTTCCCCAGCCATCCTGCAATCCGTCAATAAATTCGCCCTCGTACACAACACCGTTACCGTTTGTAACCTTGCCATATCCCCACATCGCGCCGTTTATCATCTCACCCTCGTAGTGCACAGTGTCACCGTTGGTTCTGAAATAATCACGGACTCCGTAGCCGGTAATATCCCAATGGGCATATATATCAATAGTTTTTCCGAGGACTGTTCTCTTTCCGTCTTTCCATATTCCGAAATAAGTATTACCCTTTTCGTCCTTGAAATTACCGAAGCCGTTTGCTGAGTCGTTTTTGAACGAACCCTTGTAAACTGCACCGTCGGGCCATGTGAGTACACCGTAACCGTGGCGTTCACCGTTCTCCCACTCGCCCTCGTACCGAACCATGTCACAGTATTGCATACTGCCCTTGCCGTGTATCTTGCCGGCTGAGAACTCGCCCTCGTAAATCTTGCTGCGGTAGAGACCACCGTCAAGAATCAGCTTGCCCTTTCCGTGCGTAAGGTCGTTAAAATACTCGCCCTCATATCGGTCACCGTCCGAACCGTTATAGACGCCCATACCGCATTTTTTACCCTTGGAAAACTGACCCTCGTACACACTGCCGTCTTTGAATTTATACACGCCGTGGCCATGGAGGAGGTCCTCCGAGAACTCGCCCTCATACCGATCTCCGTCCACCCAAGTGAAAACACCTTCACCGGATTTCAGTCCGTGTTGGAACATACCCTCGTAAATACGTCCGTCTGCAAAGTTCATCTTACAGTAGCCGTGGGGTCTGTTGTTTTCAAAAAGTCCTTCTATTCGGTCGCCGTTTGCCAGCGTCAGAACCCCATGGCCGGAAATCAGCCCTTCCTCGACCTCACCCTTGTAAAAGGCTCCGTCAGAGAAGTTAAACTCTCCCTGACCGTTTGGGCGGCCGCCCGAAAACTCACCCCGATAGTTGCTTCCGTCAGTTGTCATAAGATATCCCTGACCGTGCATCTTGCCGTATTTTGTCTCGCCTTGGTAGATACTGCCGTCCGGAAGCTTAATTATCTCTTTGGAATTGTCTTGCAAGTCGGTCACCTGCCTTTCGGGTGTCTTTTTTGTTTATCTTATTTCTTCTTTTTCTTACCTACAAGAAGTGCTACCGCGATGGAGAGTGCCGCGCCTGCGATGGTGCCTGCAGCGATCTTCTTCACCTTTGCCGCCTTTTCCGCTTTGATGCGTCTCTCTTTACGGGACTGGGAGAACATCCAATCAATATTTTCTCTTGTGGAGTAAACATGATCCCAGATGCCGTGCTGCCAACGGTCAAGCTCGGTATAGTCGATCAGCTCGCCGCCTGCCTTCTTGATAGCCGCGAACATCTTGCGTGTGCCCTCAACGGGAACTGCAGGGTCCCATGAGCCGTGGAATGTGCGAATCGGGATGCGTGCGAGAAGCTTTGCATAAGAGGGGTCACCGCCACCGCATACGGGCATACCTGCCGCAAATCTTGCACCGTGACGGGAGAGCATATCCCATGTACCAAAGCCGCCCATGGAGATACCTGTAACGTAAACTCTGTCCTCGTCCACGTTGTAGTAGCCTGCGATCTCGTCCATTACCATGCAAAGAGTTTCAAGGTGAGTGGATTCGGGGGTGTCAGCAATGGAATAGTTCACCTTATCCCAGTCGGTGAGGACCCATTTGGTATCCTCGGGGCACTGAGGTGCGATAACGATGGCATCGTAAACGGGAGAAGTGGGGTCATCGAACATCTTCTGGATAGCTTCCTTAAGCTGAAGAGTGTTGTCCGCGCCGCGCTCGCCTGCTCCGTGGAGGAACACCATCATGGGGTACATTTCACCGCAGTCATAGTTCTTCGGAACGTACAGGCGGTAGCGGAGTGTGTATCCGTTGTGTGTAAATTCTCTTTTTTCGAAAATATCTTTGACGTCGTATGCTGTGTTGCGTTCTACTTTAAGCATGATTGCCTCCGAGGTTTTTCTTTCATTATATCACAGCGGGAAAGTATTTTCAATAAGCGGTGGGGATTTTTTACGGTGATACGGCAGGCGGGGAATGGGTGGGTCGGTGGAAAATATTATCAAACCTCTTGACTTGATGCGGGGGATGTGATATAATAGCATTTGCAAACGGGCCATTAGCTCAGTTGGTTAGAGCTCCCGGCTCATAACCGGTCGGTCCTAGGTTCGAGTCCTAGATGGCCCATAAAAAAGTCACAGACTTAGGTCTGTGATTTTTTTATGCCTATTTAGATCGAGCACCCAGATCGAGTTGCCTGGGTTGTCCGTCAAGTTCAATTCACCCGTAGGCAACTCGTTGCGATGCTTGCATCGCGGAGGTTCGAGTCCTCTGCGATATCAGTGATGCGTTATTGGGTACAGTCTACATCTTTTTTTGTGCTCTCTAGATCGAGAAAGTAGATCGAGTTGCCTGTGCTGGCTGGCAAGTTCAATTCACCCTTTGGCAACTCGTTGCTTTGACTTGTCAAAGCGGAGGTTCGAGTCCTCTGCGATATCAGTGATGCGTTATTGGGTGCGTCTACGTATTTTTTTATGCTCTCTAGATCGAGAAAGTAGATCGAGTTGCCTGTGCTG
>SVSK01000029.1:6777-27160 GCA_015064345.1 Oscillospiraceae bacterium
CTCGTTGCTTTGACTTGTCAAAGCGGAGGTTCGAGTCCTCTGCGATATCAGTGATGCGTTATTGGGTGCGTCTACGTATTTTTTTATGCTCTCTAGATCGAGAAAGTAGATCGAGTTGCCTGTGCTGGCTGGCAAGTTCAATTCACCCTTTGGCAACTCGTTGCTTTGACTTGTCAAAGCGGAGGTTCGAGTCCTCTGCGATATCAGTGATGCGTTATTGGGTGCGTCTACGTATTTTTTTATGCTCTCTAGATCGAGAAAGTAGATCGAGTTGCCTGTGCTGTCCGAGCAAGTTCAATTCACCCGTAGGCAACTCGTTGCGATGTTTACAACGATAAGACGCGAAGCGTCGATCGTAGGCGGAGGTTCGAGTCCTGTTTGGCTATGGCTGACCCCATTGGGTACAGTCTACATCTTTTTTTGTGCTCTCTAGATCGAGAAAGTAGATCGAGTTGCCGAGGTTGGCTAATAAACCTAGTTCACCCGTAGGCAACTCGTTGCTTTGACTTGCAACGATAAGACGCGAAGCGTCGATCGTAGGCGGAGGTTCGAGTCCTCTGCGATATCAGTGATGCGTTATTGGGTGCGTCTACATCTTTTTTTGTGCTCTCTAGATCGAAAACCCAGATTGAGTTGCCGAGGTTGGCTAATAAGCCTAGTTCACCTGTAGGCAACTCGTCACTTTGCCGTAGGCAACAGTGGAGGTTCGAGTCCGTATTCGTTGGCTGACGCGGTGCGGTGCAGGTGTGTCCGGAGACGAACACAGTTCGCCCCTACGATATATGGTATCGCGGTCCGAGTTGCCTGGGTTGTCCGTCAAGTTCAATTCACCCGTAGGCAACTCGTTGCGATGCTTGCATCGCGGAGGTTCGAGTCCTCTCTGGCACAGGATGTCCTCATTGGGTGAGGTCTACATTTTTTTATGCTTTCTCTCCACTCTTCAACCGAACTTGCTTTTTTAACCTTGTCTCCACTTTCGTGGAGAACTTAAGAGGTACCTGTGCCGGCACCTCTTAAGAATCACCCGGCACCAAGGGGACAAGAGCTCATTTCGATTGATAAATCAATCTCATTCGCTGTTTTCCCCTTTGGAAACCTCTTTTACTTCCCGTACAGCTTGGGATTTCCGCGTTACTCCTATTTATTATTTATTCTTTTTTATTTATTCTTTATTCTCTATTCTTTCTTCTCTATTCTCTTTCTTTATTTACAATTCCCTCTTTAATTCTACACAATTATATATTATAATATATAATGTATAATTAGGTGAATTGTCTTTACTAACCGAAACGGAGGGTATATTTATGGAAAACAGCACAAAAAAGCGCATCAGCCTTGATATCGCGGGAGTTTCTCTCAACATCGTGACCGACGAGAGCGAAGAATTTGTTAAAAAAATCGCCGACACTCTGAACGATCGCATCAATCGCATGAGACGCTCCAGCTTCCAGATCTCTGTCCTTGACGCGGCTCTTCTCTGCGCCATTGAGAACGTCAGCGAACGTCTGACTGCAGAAAAGCAGATCCGCTCTCTCCAGGCACAGCTTAACCTTTGCGAGATGAACATCCGCAATCTTCGTGACGAAAACAACTCTCTTCGCGAAGAGGCAAAACGTGCTGCCGCTGACAATGCCGCTCGCCTTGCTGCCGCAAAAAACGGTAAGACAAATGGCGGCGACCAGATCAGCCTTGGCATAAACGAGGCAAAAAGAGACGAGGGTATTCTTGACGCCCTTGGCGTATCCGGCTCAACACCCGAAGAAAAGGTATCCGCTCTTGAAAAGTATCTCGAAAACAAGCGCACTGCCGACAACCCCGGCGGTACAACTCGCTCCGACAAGATCAAGTACATAGAATCGCTTCTCCGCGGCGGAATCAGCACCGATGACTGATAAACCGAAACTTCCCGAGCTTCTCGCCCCTGCAGGATCGGAGGAAAGCCTTCGTGCAGCTCTTGCAGGCGGTGCGGATGCGGTGTACTTCGGTCACTCCGCCTTCTCCAACCGTATGCGGGCGAAAAACTTTACCGACAACTCCATCCGCGACGCCATAAAGCTGTGTCACGACTGCGGTGCCGCCGCTCACATTACGGTGAACACCAGAGTACGCGACCGCGAGACTGACGAGGTGCTTCGGCTTCTTGAAATCCTCCTTGGCGGCGAAACGGACTCCCGGGCTGACGCTCTGATCGTTGCGGACTTGGGTATTGCCCGACTTATAAAGGATCGTTACCCCCACGCCACTCTCCACGCCAGCACCCAGACCTCGCTTATGTCTCCGTCCGACTGCCGCGTTCTTGGTGAGATGGGATTTTCCCGCCTTGTCATCCCCCGCGAGCTGTCATATCCCGAGATCAAGCGGTTGGTTCACGATGCCGACCCGATGGAGATTGAAATGTTCATTCACGGCGCGCACTGTGTATCTCTCAGCGGGCAGTGCCTTATGTCATTTGCCCAGGGCGGACGTAGCGGAAACCGTGGCGAATGTGCCCAGCCCTGCCGACTCCCGTTCACCTGCGGCGGTGTGTGCAGTGACCGACTTTCCCTCTCCGACATGTGCCTTGGCGGCAGAATTACCGACGTTATCGCCTCCGGCGTAGCTTCTCTCAAGATAGAAGGACGACTCAAATCCCCTACATATGTGTACGGTGTGACGTCCATTTACCGCAAACTGCTGGACGAGGGACGCAACGCCACACAGCGTGACATCCGTGAGCTTGAGTCTCTGTTCACCCGTGGATTCACCGACGGATATTTCGCTCACCGCTACGGCAAAATGAGCTCATCCCGTGTCAGCGGTACAGCGGAAGGCGGCTCGTCTACTATTTCGCAAACTGTCAGCGCGGCCTTGAAGCAGAGGATAGCCGACCACCGCGAAAAGTCGAAAACCGAGGGAAAGCTGCCAATTTCTGCGGAGTTTACCCTTAGTCACGGCTCTCCGTCATCTCTTACCCTCACTCTTGGTGAAAAGAGCGTGACCGCGGTTGGTGAGATCCCCTCAGTTGCAGACGGACGTCCTCTCACAGCGGAAAGTGCGGCGAAAAATCTCACAAAAATGGGCTCGACCCCATATTCACTCAGCGAAAACGATATCATTTTTAATATAGAAGACGATCTTTGGATGCCCACCTCCGCGATCAACAGTCTTCGCCGCAGTGCCACAGATGCGCTTCTTGCTCTGACCACGGCTGATGTTGCGGTATTCACAGGCTTTACCCCCGAAAAAAGCACACATCCGACGCCGAACAAGACCGAGTGGGTAGCCGAATTTGCTGACCTATCCGAAATGGACAGCTCTGCGGCAGAGATTCCAAATCTGGTTGATCGAATTATCGTTCCTGCGGCTCAAGTGGCTCTTGCGGCAAAGCTCTTTGGGAATGTGAGCAAGGTCCACCCCTCTCTTCCCGTTTTCACACCCGATGACAGCGCGACCGTGCGGCTGATAAACGAAGCAAAAGCGGCAGGCGCAACACGCGTACTTTGCCACACGATCGGTCAGGTGCGGCTTGTTCGCGAGAATGGGCTCTTTGCCGATATGTCCTTCCGCGCAAACATCACAAGCGAAGGTGCGCTGTCTGTTTACCGCGATCTCGGTTGTGCATCCGTTACTCTCTCTCCCGAGCTTCCCGGTGGTGCTATGAAGAATCTGGGCAAGAATGTCGGCGGCATTTCTGTGGGCTGCATTGCCTACGGAAAGTTCCCCGTTATGACTACTGCCCGCTGTCTCATTTCCGACGGACGGTGCAAAAAAGGCAATCTCGGTGGCAGAATTTCGACCGGTGAGAATGTGAAAGAGCACTCATGCCGCACATATTTCAAGGACAGAATGGGGCAGGACTTCCCCGTGATCGGTCAATCGGACTGCACAAACGTTATCTACAACTCCACGCCAATTTGGATGGGCGACAGGCTTTCGGAGATCGAGCGACACGACAAGAGAGGATTTTTCACGTTCATGTTCACCGACGAGACGGCTGATGAAGTGCTTGGTGTGCTGAAAAAATACTCCCGTGGCGAGAAATCCGCAGGCAGAAGAGTATAAATAATTAACATTTACGAGGAAATATATGCAGAATATTAACGTTAAAATAAAAAAGCTGTGCGAGAGTGCCATTGTTCCCGCGTACCAGACTCCCGGCTCTGCGGCTGTGGATATGTGCGCCTGCGTTGACGAGCCTGTGGTGATCTACCCCGGTCAGACTGCACTTATCCCCACAGGCATTGCCATTGAGTGTGAGGTGGGTACAGTTGCGCTTCTCTTCCCCCGCAGCGGACTTGCGACAAAGAGCGGCATAGGCCTTGCCAATTCCGTCGGTGTCATTGATTCCGACTACCGCGGTGAAGTTAAGGTTGCGCTTGTAAACAACGGTCAGCGTTCCTTTACCGTACATGACGGCGACCGCATTGCGCAGATGGGATTCTTCCCCGTTTACATGGCAAATCTTACAGTAGTTGACTCCCTCTCCGACACCGAGCGTGGAGACGGCGGATTTGGGCATACGGGTGGGGTAGGGTATACAGAGCTCTAATCCCATGGTTTTAGTTGACCCTACCCCCGAGGACTTCGTCCTCGTCTGATTTAGCTGAAATCCGGGTAGGGTATACAGAGCTCTAATCCCATGGTTTTAGTTGACCCTACCCCCGAGGACTTCGTCCTCGACTTGTGAAGCGGAAATCCGCTCAGAATGACAAGTAAACGCCACGTTTTGTCATCCTGAGTGGAGCGAAGCGTAATCGAAGGATCTCGAATAGATTCTTCGACTCCGTACTTCGTACTACGCTCAGAATGACAACTTAAAGCTTCTAGATATCAACTTTTTGGAGTGAAATATGCGTAAACATTTTTGGCTTAACTTTTTCCTCATTTGTGTAGGTATTGTCATCGGTTCGATGGTTGCCGACCTTACCGCAGGTGTGAGTGGGTTATCCTGGCTCTCCTACGGGCTCGATTTCGGACTCACCTCGCCCTTTGTTCTCGACATGAGCGTGTTCCATCTCACCCTCGGCATTAGTGTGAAGATCACCATTTCTTCCGTTATTTTCGTTGCCATCTCTCTTGTGCTTGGCAGGCTTATCGTGAAGAAGTAAGTGGCAAACGTTTCACCAAACCCATAACTCATAACCCATAACCCATAACCCATAACTCATATCTTTGAGGTTTTCATGCTTTCTAAATCCATAATTCTCGCGTCTGCTTCCCCGCGGCGGCACGAGATCCTCTCACTTGCGGGGATAGATCACCGTGTCATCACCTCCGATGCCGACGAGGGCTCCGTTCCCTTTACCGTCGGCAAGCCCGGTGAATACACCATCGCCACCGCTTCACTCAAGAACGATGCGGTTTACGAAGTCGTCAAGGACGCTGACGAACACAAAAATTCACTCGTCGTCTCTGCTGACACCATCGTTTACATGGATGGCGCTCCATCTCCACTTGGCAAGCCGAAGGACAGGGCTGACGCTGTTCGCATGCTGTCTCAGCTATCGGGCAACTCTCACTCCGTTGTGACAGGCGTGGTGATTCGCGACGTTATGACAGGCAAAAAATCGGAATTTTCCGTTTCCACCCGTGTATATTTCCGCAAGCTCAGCAGTGACGAGATCCTTCGCTACGTTGATTCGGGTGATTCCATGGACAAAGCGGGTGCTTACGGAATCCAGGGCGGTGCGTGCTCCTTTGTCAGCCGAATTGACGGAGACTACTTCAACGTAGTAGGTCTGCCCATTTGCGCGCTGGTACAGGAACTTACAAAATATTAACTTTCGCTTTGATAATTCACGCGTATATTGCGTTTCCATTATAAAATATTAACACTTTTACGAAAGGTCAAAATATGAAAAGCATAGGAATTGATCTCGGAACAGCCAACACTATAATTTATGTAAAAGGACGCGGCATCGTGCTTCGTGAGCCTTCTGTTGTTGCAGTCGAGGCAAAATCCCGCAAGGTAGTATCTGTCGGAAGCGAGGCAAAGCTGATGCTCGGCAAGACCCCCGGCTCCATTGTTGCGATGCGTCCCCTCAAGGATGGCGTTATCGCGGAGTTTGACGTTACCGCCCAGATGCTCCACCACTATTTTAAGAAGGTATCCGGCAACACCCTTTTCAGCCGTCCGAGGGTTGTAATCTGCATCCCTTACGGCGTTACCGAGGTTGAAAAACGCGCCGTTGAGGACGTTACACTTGAGGCAGGTGCCCAGTCTGTTGCGCTGATTGAAGAGCCTATTGCGGCAGCATTCGGCAGCGGACTCAGGGTAGATGACGCCCGCGGTTCAATGATCGTTGACATCGGCGGCGGTACAACTGAGGTGGCTGTGCTCTCCCTTGGCGGAATCGTGCTATCTAACTCTCTCCGCATTGCAGGTGACGAGCTTGACGAAGCCATTACCTCTTACATTAAGAGAAAATACAACATTTTAATCGGCGAGACAACTGCGGAGCTTCTCAAAAAGCGCATCGGCAGTGCTCATCCTGCGACCGATCACGGTGCTATGGAAATCCGCGGCCGCAATCTGTTAAACGGTTTACCTGCCATTGTGACAGTTGCTTCTGCGGAAATTCGCGAGGCGATGATGGACGAGGTGCTTCACATTGTTGAAAGCATCCGCAACACCCTTGAAAACACTCCTCCGGAGCTGGCTTCCGATATTTATGACACGGGCATAATGCTCTCCGGCGGCGGTGCTCTTCTCTCCGGGCTCGATCTTCTCATTTCCCGCGCAACCGGTATTCGTACCGTTATTGCCAAGTCTCCCATTGACAGCGTTGCCCACGGTATCGGCAGGGTCATTGAGAGTGATAGTGGGCTTGTAAGCTATCGCGCGAGATGATCGAAGGGGTGTTCCCCTTTGAAATCCCCCTGTTTTGTTGCTTGGCTCCCGTTGTCCCACCCCATGACACCCGTAGAGGAGGATATTATCCTACCGTCGCCCGGGTTAGGCTTTACTCTACTTCTGTCAACTACACTCCCAAATTTGTCATTCTGAGCCTGTCGAAGAATCTCAAATAGATCCTTCGATTACGCTTCGCTCCACTCAGGATGACATTGTTGACCGCTTCGCTCTTCAACCGAACTTGCCTATTCAACCCATTTTTTGCACTACGCGTGGGGCGCACAAGAGGTGTTGACGCTATGCGCTAGGCACCAAAGAGGTATCACTGGAGATACCTCTCTGGACTCTCCTCCACTTAAGGTGGTGGAAGAGCTCATTTCGATTAATAAATTAATCTCATTCGCTGTTCCCCCTCCTTAAGAATCCAACCCCTTTGCTTTCGTGCAGCCAAAACATAAAGCGACTCACGCCAATATTATTTATTATTTATTCTTTATTCTTTATTCTCTAAACCCATGAGGTTTTTCATGAAACAGTTTTTCAAAAGCAAATTCTTCTACATAATCACGGTCATCACACTTCTTGCGGCAATCGTGCCCACGGTGATGTACTCCATGGGAGTTACGCCCATATTGCGCAATGCTGTGGGTGTTGTTCTCACGCCGCTTCAGAAGATGTTTAACAGCGCAACAGACTCAATCGACGGGTTTGCGGCATATTTCTACAAATTCGACGAGCTCCGAGAGGAAAACGAGCAGCTTAAAGCACAGGTTGCCGAGCTGCAAAGCCAGATTTACGACGCCTCGGAGCTTGAGAAGATGTACGAGTGGATGACTGACTTTATCGAAGTCAAGATCCCCCACACCGACTACAAATTCCTTGCCGCCACCGTCACAGGTCGTGAAAGCGGCAACTATTCAAAGGTGCTCAACCTTGACGTAGGCAGCTCCTCCGGAGTCAGGCTGAACATGCCCGTCATCACCTCTGAGGGAATCGTGGGCCGCATTACTGAAGTGGGTCTCAACTGGTCCAAGGTCACGACGATAGTTGAAGCCAACTCCTCCGTTGGTGCATACGTTGAGCGAACAAACGATGCAGGCGTATGCGTTGGCAAGTTTGATCTTTCCTCTGAGGGACTTTGCGAGTTGAATTATCTCCCTGCTGACAGTGACGTTCGAGTAGGAGATCGCATCCTTTCAACAGGCTTCGGCAGTGTTTATCCCCGCGGTCTGGTGGTGGGATATGTTGAGTCCGTGGAGGTAAACCCCTACACCCGCGCCCTCACTGTCCGTGTAAAATGCTCAACCGACTTCTCCGACCTCACCAATGTAATGATCATCACCTCATACGAGACTGTTGCGGTGGACGGGTCAAAGCTTACAGATAATTAACATTTTACTCGCATATTTGCAGAATTAACGTTATTTTATATGGGTAAATTAACATGAAAGATAAACTCCGGTCCTTCTTTAGAAAGAGTGGTACTGACGGAAGCATCCCCCTTCACGGCGACACGGGCATCTCTGAGCGTGAGATCGGTCTCCCCGGCTCCTCTCCAAAAGGAATGCGCGGCGGCCTCGGTTTTTCCATTGATGTGGAGACTCTGCTCAAATCCGCGGTCTGCGGTGTGCTTCTCATTCTGTTTGCGCTGCTTCAGACCACACTTTTCTCCCGATTCCATCCCTTTGGAGCGGTGCCTGACTTGATTCTCCCCCTCGTTGTGGCGGTTGCCATGTCGGAGCGTGAGAAATTCGGCGCAATTTTCGGCCTTGTTGCGGCTTTTGTCATCGAGTCTCTCGGTGGCGGTGCGGTGTCCATACTTCCGCTGCTCTACGTGCCTGTGGGGTACTTGGTCGGCATTCTCTCCGTGTACTATTTCCGCGATTCATTCACCGTCCGCGCCACGTACACCGTTGCAACCTCCCTGCTCCGCTCCCTGTTCACCATATTCACTCTGCTCACCACGGTTGGCGGAATCACATTCCTCTCACTCATGGGCGACGCGGTGCTTCCCGAGCTGCTGGGCAGTATAATCTTCGCGCCCCTGCCTCACTTTGCCGCAAAGCTTTGCCTCAGTCCTTGGAGAAAGAGCAGAGATAAATAACAGGCGGCAGTAGCAAAGGTTGATTTTTTACACTAAAAAGGTGTCAAATGACAATAAACAACGAAAATAATGTTAATAATATAAACCCGACCGCTATCAGAGCATCTCTTGCACCGATGGCGGGATTCACAGACTCCGTTTTCCGCAGGCTGTGCTCGGACTACGGTGCGGCAGAGGTGACCAGCGAGATGATCTCCTCCGTTGCCCTGACCATGAACGACCGAAAGACGGGTACTCTTGCGGCAATCAGCGTCGGGGAAGCCCCTGCTGTGCTGCAGATCTTCGGTCATGATCCCGATACCATGGCGCGCGCGGCTGACATTCTCCTCTCAGGCGACTTTGCAGGCTGCAGTTACGCCACGTCCCCCGCGGGAATCGACATCAACATGGGTTGTCCCGTGAAGAAGATATTTTCCTCCGGCGACGGGTCTGCCCTCATGCGTGACACCCCTCTTGCGGAGAGGATTGTGGACTCGGTCAAGGACATTTGCGAGAAACACGGCGTGCCGCTGTCGGTCAAGTTCCGCCTTGGAGTGGATGAGGCGCACATAAACTACTGTGATTTCGGTGTCGCTCTTGCCCGCGCAGGTGCTGACAAGATAACGCTTCACTGCCGTACCCGCTCCCAGTTTTACGCCCCGTCTGCCCAGCCCGCCCACTGCGGAAATCTTCACGAGGCTCTCTCCGAAGCAGGAGTGCGAGGTCGCGTGATCCTTGCGGGTAACGGAGATATTGAAACTTACGCCGATGCGGCGAGATACATTGCGCTCGGATGCGACGAGGTGGCTGTGGGCCGTGGTGCTCTTGGTGATCCGTGGCTGTTTACTGCACTTTCCGCCCCCGAGAGATATGTTCCCCCCACGATAGACGACAGAATTGCCACAGTCAAGCAGTTTGTCAGCGACGTTGTGGCTCTCCGAGGCGAGGTTTGCGGTATTCGCGAGTCCCGTTCCCGTGCGGCGTACTTCATTCGTGACATTCGCGGCGCGGCGCAGATTCGTGACCGCATGAACAGAGCGGAGAATCTTTGCGATTTTCTCGCCATTCTTGACGAAATATAAGCTTCACTCGGCGGGAGCAGCAAGCTACTCCCCTACCGTTTTACCTAATCAGTAGGGACAGATTGCGCAACTATGTTGCGTTGCTCGGCTGTCCGTTCTGACAATTACGGATTCCACTATTTCATGCCGCTGTTCTCCCGCAGATTTCGCTAAATGAACCGAGACGAAGTCTCGTGGGTGGAATTAGTTAACGCCATGGGTTTGTGCGCTATATATTCCATCCGGCCGTAGGGGCGTTATCGAACTTGTTCGATGGGTGTGTAACCCTTGTATGACGTCTCACTTTGTCATCCTGAGTGGAGCGAAGCGTAATCGAAGGATCTATTTGAGATTCTTCGACTTCGTACTGCGTACTACGCTCAGAATGACATAGTTGACTGCTTTACTCTTAAACCGAACTTGCTCGTTCAACCCATGTCACCGCTATCGCGGAGATGATAAGAGGTGTAAGCGTTGAGACCAACCGAGATTCGACTCCGTCGAACTCGTCGAGTTCCCTATGACAAGGAGGGAACTCGGCTTATGAATCACCCGGGTGGAATATATAGAGCACAAAACCCATAGTTTTAGCCGATTCCACCCACGAGAACTTCGTTCTCGATTACTTCAACTTAATATGTACGGCGGGGGAAAGCGTTCGCCACTTGATTGACAAGTCAATCTGCGTTTTCCTCACATTTCCCCGATTACCCCTTTTGTTTTTCGTTTAACTTTATCCTTTCGCATTACTTCTATTTATTCTTTATTCTTTCTTCTTTATTCTTTATTCTTTTTCTACGGAGTAAAACCTATGTCCAAAGTCTACTGGAAAGGCTCCGCTCTTCTCGCGCCTGTGCCGTCGGTGATGGTAAGCTGCGGAACTGCCGAGCGTGCCAACATTATAACCATCGGCTGGTGCGGTGTCGTTTCCACCCGTCCGCCGCGAGTCTACATTTCCGTTCGCCCCGAGCGTCATTCCCACGGCATCATCAAGGAAAGCGGGGAGTTCGTTATCAACCTTACACCCTCGTCTCTCGTTGAGGTCTGCGATTACGTGGGCACTGTGACGGGCAAGAAGGTTGACAAGGTGAAAAAGACAGGGCTGACCATGATCCCCTCGAGGGAAGTGGCGGCGCCGAGTATAGAAAATTCACCTTTGTCGCTGGAATGTAAGGTTTGCGACGTGTACAGCTACGGCTCTCATGACATGTTTGTGGCAGATGTTGTGGCTGTTTCGGTGGATGAGGAGCTTCTTGACGAAAAAGGCAAGCTTCGTCTGGACAGATCAAATCTCCTTGTTTTCGCCCACGGTGAATATTTCGCCCTTGGAAAGAAGCTTGGACCTATCGGAATTTCCGTTAAAGATAAGAAAAAGGGCAAAAAAGCCAAAGTCAGACCCAAAGGAAAGGACACAAAGTAATGTCAAGCTTGACTTATGAGCAGTTTTCCTCTCTCTATCGCGCCATAGCGACCCGCGATACGGCAGGATTTAGCATAAATTACGAAAAATTAACATCTAACGACGTTTGTAGTCGACTTTGGAGGATCTCCGACCGACTGATCGACAACGCAAAGAAGTTCAATCTCACCTCCATTCTCGAGCCCTCGGAGATCGTTAGAAAGCACATTATCGACTCGCTCTGCCCACTTGGACTTTTGCTTGAGCGGGGAATCAACCCCACTCGCGTGCTTGATGTCGGAACAGGCGCGGGATTCCCTCTGCTTCCCATGGCGGCGGCGATGAGTGCCATTGACCCGAAAACCACTTTCCTCGGACTGGACGCCACAGCAAAGAAAATTTCCCACATTACTGAGGTGGCAGAGTACGCAGACATTCCGACAGCTTCCGCTATTCAGGGACGCGCCGAAGAGGTAGCCGTTGGCAAGCTTCGCGAGAGATTCGATCTTGTAACCGCTCGCGCTGTGGCGGATCTCGGCGTGCTGATGGAGCTTTGCGCGCCTTTTGTAGCGGTGGGTGGAGTATTCGCGTCCCTCAAATCCCACGCGGATGAGGAGATCGAGCGTTCCGCGGCGGCGGCAAAGATACTCGGTCTGACAAAAGAAGATAAGATCGACTACCAGATTCCCGGCGGTGACAGCAGATGCCTTATTATTTACCGCAAAACCTCCAAAACTCCGCCAATCTACCCCCGCCGGTACGCGGAGATAACAAAAAAGCCGCTGAAATAACCCCCGCAGTCATTCACCGACCAATCGCATCACATCGTATCAAAATCCCGTATTCCCGCGGGATTTTTTCTTTTACCCGTCATCAGAGCCCAAATGAAGTGCTTTTCTGCCTCACCGCATGCGACATTTTTATTTTCCGGTGGGTGATATAATATTCCCGAACCGCAGGACTGCGGAATAATTACAAATTTACGGAGGTAGAAAGTTATGTTTTGGGGAAAGATCAAGGAGATCAGTCGGGTTGTGAGGGAGGTGCCGATCGAGAGCGTTCTCGTACCGGAGGGCAGGATCCGCCGCATTTCCTATGATGAGGGACTTGTTGCGCTGGCGGACAGTATTCGCGAGCACGGGATAATCGAGCCGCTGATCGTGAGACGGGAGAGCGGCAGCCAGATATTCGGCGGTGGGGAAATTTTTCAGCTGATCGCAGGTGAAAGACGGCTCAAAGCTGCCGAGATACTCGGCCTTGCTACGGTGCCCTGCGTTTCCATTGAAGCCACGGACATTGATGCGGCTATTATTGCGATTATTGAAAACTTGCACAGGGAAGACCTTAATATATTTGAAGAAGCGGCGGCCATCGGGTCACTGCTGAAGTTGTCCTGCATGACTCAGGAGCAATGTGCCCGTCGGCTGTCGGTTAGTCAGTCGTACGTTGCGAACAAGCTTCGGCTTCTGCGGCTTACTGAGGAGGAGCGGTCGCTTATTCTCACAGGCGGCCTCACCGAGCGTCATGCACGTGCTCTTTTGCGCCTTACCCCCGGGGATGAGCGGTTGGCGATACTGAACTTGATGATCGAGCGGGAGATGAACGTTGCCTCAGCAGAGGAGTACGTGGAGTCCATACTTTGCGCACAGTCTCGGGGAGAGGAGATCAAGCGTCAGCCCGAGAAATCCGAGCGCCGCATGAAGCTGATTATTAAAGATATCAGAATTTTCTACAATTCCATTGATCACGCGGTGGATGTGATAAAGAAATGCGGCATTGCCGTCGAATCGAGTCGACAGGAGACAGCGGACGGCACGCTGATATCAATTCTCCTGCCGAGGGCAGAGAAGATAGCGTGATTGGGGGGCAGGGGGGTATATTGCATATCCCTACATTACCCCGCGCGGGTTTTGGTTCTGTCGCTTTCTCCAACATCCAACTAACCCGTAGGGGCGACTATTAGTCGTCCGTCTTACAAGGTTGTATTCACTTTATTTTACTCTGCTTTACTCTTCAACCGGACTTGCTCTTTTAACCTTGTCTACGCTATTCGCGTAGAACTTAAGAGGTACCCATGCCGGCACCTCTTAAGAATCACCCGGCACCAAGGGGAAAAGGCTAACGCAATTTTCCCCTTTGAAAACCTCTTTTGAACAAACTTTAGTTAATACTTTCACGCATTCATACCACTTGTGGCAATCATTCCCCATAACGTCAGCCCGAAACTTTAACCCGCCTAACTTCTTTATGGGGAACAACTGAACTTAGATGTTGAAAATGTGTCAATCGAACTTTACTGGCAAGTTCAAATTTAACGGGCGTATCTGTCGCAGTTACGGATTCCCCCATTGGCGTGAGTAGCTTTATGGTTTAGATGTAGCAAAGTCAAAGGGGTTGGATTCTTAAGGAGGGGAAATAGAACGAAGTGACTTTCCCCTATCCTTAAGTGCCTGGTTTCACAAGGATACGGCACGAGTGTCCTTGTGCGCCCCACGCGTAGTGCAAATATTAGGCTAAACGCGCAAGTTCGGTCGAAGAATAAAGCGGAAGTATAGCATCCTTTGTAACCTATGTTAGCAATTAAGTGTCTGCAAAATTTGTTTCACGTGAAACATTTTACAAACTTCACTCCGATTTGTTTCACGTGAAACATTCACACTTTATGTGTTGACAACGAGGCTGTATTTTATTATAATAATTGTATAGTAAACTGCAGAGGAGTGTCGAAAATGGCAAAACCTTATGTTATCGCCCTCGCAAACCAGAAAGGCGGCGTCGGCAAGACCACGTCCTGCGTGAACATTGCAAGCTGTGCCGCGGCTATGGGACTGCGCGTTCTGCTTGTGGATTCCGACCCCCAGGGCAACACCACCAGCGGTGTCGGTGTATCGAAAAAGAGCATAAAGAAGACTGTCTACGACGTGCTGATCGACGGAATCGACCCGTCCGAATGTGTTGTCAAGACCGAATTTGAGCGTTTGTGGGTAGTTCCGTCCACCATTAATTTGGCAGGTGCGGAGTTTGAGCTGTTCGACATCCCTCACCGTGAGAGACGAATGAAGGAGTTTATCTCGAAGTGCTGTGACTACGATCTCATCATGATCGACTGTCCGCCCTCGCTCTCCATGCTGACCATCAACGCGCTCACCGCATCTGACGGAGTCATCATTCCCATGCAGTGCGAATACTACGCCCTCGAGGGTCTGACCCAGCTTATGATGACCATTCGCAAGGTGAAGGAGCTGTACAATCCCGATCTGTCTCTCCTCGGCATCCTCATCACCATGTACAACAGCAGGCTGAATCTGTCAATGGCTGTGCTGAACGAGATCAAAAAGTACTACAAGGACAAGCTCTTCACCACTACAATCCCGCGCTCGGTCAAGCTTTCCGAGGCACCCGGATTCGGCGAGCCCATCAACTACCACGACAAGTATTCCAAGGCTTCCGACTCCTACGTCAAGCTGACAAAGGAGATCATCGAGCGAATTGGGATAGTTGTGGTGTAAACGCAAAAGAAAAAAGAATAAAGAATAGAGAAAAAAGAATAAATAATAAATATTTGGTGCGGCGAGGCATTTTCGCGTGTCGGCTGACAAGAAAATTCCAATAAAACAAGCTTTTCGAGCAACGTGAGAAAAGTTTCCACAACTATTATTTTTTATTTTTTATTTATTATTTCTTATTTATCATAATCTTTCGGAGTGACATTATGGCAAAGAAAAAAGGACTCGGACGGGGACTGGACGCGATCTTCCAGGACAACGCGTTCCCTGAAGAACAAAGCGGATCATCGGAGCGCATGACTGTTCCGATATCAATGATAGACACAAATCCCGACCAGCCTCGTAAGGCTTTTGACGCAGAGGCTCTTGCAGGTCTGGCTGATTCAATAGCGGCAAACGGACTTCTGCAGCCTATTCTCGTTCGCGAGCGCGGCGGCAGATACGAGATCATCGCAGGTGAGCGTCGTTACCGTGCGTCCCGTATGGCAGGACTCTCTGAAGTTCCCGTTATCATCGTAGAGGCCGACGACGTTGCGACCGCAAAGTATGCCCTCATCGAGAATCTTCAGCGCGAGGATCTGAACGCTTATGAAGAAGCGGCGGCTTTCAAGGCTCTTATGACTGAATATTCCCTCAGCCAGGAGGAGATCTCAACCACCATCGGCAAGTCCCGCAGTGCTATTGCAAACTCTCTCCGCCTCCTTGATCTGCCCGAGGAGATAGTAAAGCTTCTTGTCAGCGGTATGCTTTCCGCAGGTCACTCGAGAGCACTTCTCGGTCTGAAGGACAAGTCAAATATGCTTCCTCTTGCGGAAAAGTGCATTGCCAAGGAGCTTTCCGTTCGTGACGTTGAGGCGGCAGTGCGCTCTCTCAACCGCAAAAAGAAGGAAGAGGACGAGGAGCAGCTTATCGACCACGGTGTCCTTGTTGACTACCTTGAGGAGCTGGAAAAGCGATTCATCGGCATGACCGGTCGCCAGTGCAAGATCACAGACAAGGGCGGCAAAAAATCCATCAAGATCGAATATCGTGACGACGAAGATCTTGTAGACATCCTCAAAAAGCTTGCGGGAGACGGCCTCCTCGAGGACTATTAAGGAGGATGTATGAATTTTATCACATGGACGTCCACGGGCATGAAGATGTACCTTGGAGATGAGATCGTAATCTCTCTGACATACGACGAGTTATCAATTTATCTTGTGATCCTCGGCGTATGCGCGGGGCTTATAATCGGTCTTATATACTCGTACAGCACCCGAATTGCCGCGCACAGACTGACCAAAGCGCTGATCTCAGGTGGGCACAACACCCCCGAGACTGCAGTAACTCTCAGTCAGCTTGGCGTAAAAAGCAAGTTCAAGCTACGCCGTATGCTGAAATCCGGAAGGGTTATCAGAAGAGTTGTTCTTTGCGCAAACGTGGCTGAAATGCAGGACCCCACGCCCACACGGCTCAAAAAGTTCTGGTTTACCAAGTTTCTTGGTCAAGAGCTACCTCAAAAAACCGATTTTAAGGTAGCGCAGTTCTACATACCGGAAGAAAATCGCATATCAGCTGAAGTCAGATACTCCCGCGAGGGAATGTCGCCCGCTGCGCTTGTAATTACGGTTGTAGTTATTATTGCCGTTGCCATCGGGGCTATGCTTGTTGTTCCCGAGCTGCTTACTATGACTGAAAACGTATTCGGCAGCAGTAAATAAAGCAAATTGCAGATGTTTATTATGGAGAATGATATGGATAACAACGAAAGAAATAATGCGCCGCTGAACAATCAGCCGAGACCTAATCCGAACGGCGCTCCGAGACCTAATCCGAACGGTGCTCCGAGACCCAATCCGAACGGCGGTCCGAGACCTAATCCGAACGGTGGTCCGAGACCGAATCCGAACGGCGGTCCGAGACCTAATCCGAACGGTGGTCCGAGACCGAATCCGAACGGTGGTCAGAGACCCAATCCGAACGGTGGTCCGAGACCTAATCCGAACGGCGGTCCGAGACCTAACCCTAACGCAGGTCCGAGACCGGCTCAAGGTGCGCCAAGGCCGAATATGAGTGCACAGCCGCAGAGAAGAAAGAAAAAATCCAGCTTCGGCAAGATAATGCTTATTATTTTTATCGTAGCCGTTGTGGCCGTTGCCCTCATTATCGGAGGAATTTTACTCTCCGGTGTGAGATATAAAAAGGTTGTGGTCTCCGATGATCTTTACATCAAGTTTGTCGGAAAGGTTGACGAAAACGGCGAGCCTTACAAGGGAAAGCTCATTTACTCAAACAACATTTCCGCAAAGGTCAACGTGGACGAAGGCAAGATCGTTTACTCAAACGGCGACGTTTACTACGGTCCGCTTGTAAATCTTCTCAAAGAGGGTGAGGGCAGGATCGAATACTATAACGGTGAAGTTTACGAGGGCGAATTCAAGGCTGACAAGCTGAACGGCAAGGGAAAATACACCTACGCAGACGGCGACGTTTACGAGGGTGAGTTCAAGGACGGTCTCAAGCACGGCAGCGGCACTTACACCTTTGCATCCGGGGACGTATTCATCGGCAAGTTCACCGAAGACAAGCGCAATGGCCACGGCGAATACCGTCATGCGTCGGGAGACGTGTTCATCGGCACTTACGTTGACGGTGTAAAGGAAGGCGCGGGCGTGTACACCTGGGCAAACGGCGACGTTTACAGAGGTGACTTCAAGAATGACTGTCGCGAAGGAATCGGAACGTACACCTGGGCAAACGGTGAGATGTACGAAGGCGAGTTCAAGAATAACATGATGAACGGCCAGGGCACCTACACATGGCCCAACGGCAGAGTTTACGAGGGTTATTTTGAAAATGGCGTGATAGTTCGCGCTGAGATAGATTAATTAGTTTAAGCGGAGTACCGAAAATACTCCGCTTTTTGTTATGTTTTCGCGCCCCCAACCAACGCGATACCCGTAGGGACAGGTTACGCAACTGTGTTGCGTTGCTCGACTGTCCGTTCGAGCGAGGTTTGGCTTTTCTCCACCCATGTCAACTGCACTTCGGGTTTTGTCATTCTGAGCGTAGTACGCAGTACGAAGTCGAAGAATCTCAAATAGATCCTTCGATTGGGTAGGGTATTATGATATCAAAACCCATACGTGGATTGACCCTACCCGTGAGAACTTCGTTCCGTTTTGTGCAACTAAAAATTTCACTCAGGATGACATGTTGACCGCTTTACTCTTCAACCGAACTTGCCTTTTCTTCCCATGTCACCGCTATCGCGGAGATGATAAGAGGTGTAGACGTTGAGACCAACCGAGATTCGACTCCGTCGAACTCGTCGAGTTCCCTATGACAAGGAGGGAACTCGGCTTATCAAATCACCCTGCGCCAAGGGGCAAAGAGCTCATTTCGATTGACTCGTCAATCTCATTCGCTGTTCCCCCTCCTTAAGAATCCAACCCCTTTGTTTTTCGTTCATCCTTAATTTTTCGCATTACTCCTATTTATTCTTTCTTCTTTATTCTCTATTCTTTATTCTTTTTCTCTCTTATTTTCTACATATTTATTATACGCACTAATAAATAGTTGGTTATATGAATATTATTCATGTCTTTTATGCATTTATACACTCAAAAAATGCATACTCCCGAAAAGTTCCCGAAAATTGCGGTTTTTAGCTCAATTTATGTGAATAAAATGTTAATATTCTATATATAAATTATTAAGTGTGAATAAGGGGTATTGCTATATTGAATATAATGTGATAAAATATAATAAATCTTTTTCGAAAGGAAAAAAATTTATGAAAACCAATACTATTCTCAGAAGTATTCTGGTAATGCTTCTGGCAGCATCCATGCTCGTGTCCATGATCGCTTGCGACAAGACACCTGCTGAAACAGGCGCACCCGAGACACAGGCTCCCGTTGTTACTCCCAACGAGACCGACGCTCCCGAGGTTGACACACCCTACACATGGGTAGATGACGGAAAGACATATACTTACAACTATTATCTCTCCCTCTCTCCCTCCAACTGGAATGAGCTCACATATCAGGACAACAATGACACTGAGATCATGAGCTACATCGGTTCCAGCTTCTACTCCTACGACTTCAAGTATGACGAATACGGCCAGATCCTTCCCGGCGAATTCGTTATGAAGTACGCAGCAGCTACAAAGCTTGAAGACGTTACCGCTGAGTACGTTGGCGAAGGCAAGGGTCTTGCATACAAGATCACACTTCGTGAAGACCTCAAGTGGGAAGACGGCACACCCATCAAGGCTGAAGACTTCGTTTACACAATGCAGCAGCAGCTCGATCCTCTCTTCCAGAACTATCGTGCTGACTCCTTCTATGTAGGCGCAACAATCATCAAGAACGCTCAGGCATACGCTAAGCAGGGTCAGTCCACATACGTTGACAATGCTGACGTTGTATTCGCTGACCTCGTTAAGGGTGAAGACGGCACATACACAACAGCAGAAGGCGACCCCGTATACGTTGCAGTTGACTATGTTATCGCATACTTCGGCTCCAACTCCCTCGCTGACTATGTTAACTCATACGGCGATGCTTACTTCGATGTAAGCCGTTGGGAAGAGCTCGCAGCTCTCGTTGACGAAAACGGTCTCGTAGCTCTCACAGATGAGACATACGAAATGCTCAAGACAACAATCACAGGTAACCCTGCATGGGGCGAAGATGAATCTTACCTCCCCAACTACATGGTTTACTACCACACATATCCTGAACTCTCCTTCGACGAAGTTGGTATTTTCGTAGGCGATACAGAGTATGAAATCGTACTCGTTCTCGAAAAGTCCCTCAACCTCCTCAAGGAAGACGGTTCTCTCTCCTACCAGGCAGCATACAACATGTCTTCTCTTCCCCTTGTTCACAAGGACACATACGAAGCATGCAAGATCGCTCCCTCTGAAGGCACAACACTTTGGACATCCAACTACAACTCCAGCGTAGACACAACAATGTCTTGGGGTCCCTATAAGCTCGAATCCTTCCAGGCTGGTAAGCAGTACGTTCTCGTTCGTAACGAAAACTGGTACGGCTACAACCTCGAAGAAAACGAAGGTCTCTACCAGACCGACAGAATCCAGGTTGAAATCATCCAGGAATGGAACGCTGCATGGCTCCGCTTCCTCGCCGGTGAACTCGACGGAATCGGCATCGACGTATCCGTTGCTGACGACTACAAGGGTTCTGACAGAGCTTACTTCACTCCCGACGACTTCGTTGGTTCTCTCCAGCTCCAGTCCTCTAAGGAAGGTCTCAAGTCCCGTGAAACAGACGGCATCAACAAGACAATCCTTTCCTACGTTGACTTCCGTAAGGCACTCTCTCTCTCCATCGACAGAGCAGACTTCGCTAACAAGACAACAACATCCTCTCTCGCAGGCTTCGGTCTCTTCAACTCCATGCACTACTATGACGTTGAAAACGGTGGCGTATTCCGTAACTCCGACGAAGCTAAGAAGGTTCTCTGCGACATCTACGCAGTAGACTA
>SVSK01000030.1 GCA_015064345.1 Oscillospiraceae bacterium
CCTTTGCAAGGTCTGCACCGTTCTTTGTTTCTCTTGCGTCAAATCTTGTGTTCTCAAGAAGAACAGCACGACCTGCTTCGAGAGCAGCAACCTTTGCCTGTGCATCAGGTCCGATAAGGTCTTCAGCGAATGTAACCTTGTCGCCGAGGAGCTCGTTGAGTCTGTCAGCAACAGGACGAAGTGTGAACTTCTTCTTGTCTTCTGTGAGAGCCTTTTCAAGGAAAGCAGCCTTTGCAGCAGCCTGTTCTTCAGCGGGAAGAGCTTCTACCTTCTGCTTTTCCTTCTTTGTGAGGCCGAAGCCTTCTGTGAAGATAGCGTGAGGCTTGCCCATGTGGGAGCAAAGAACAACCTTGCAGCCCTTGTCAAGGAGATACTGGATTGTAGGAAGCGCACCAACGATTCTCTTGTCGGAAGTGATAACGCCATCCTTGAGCGGCACGTTAAAGTCACATCTTACGAGGACTCTTTTGCCGGCAAGATCAATGTCTTCAACTGATTTCTTGTTGTAAGTCATATTAAACCTCTTTATGTTAATTAAAATTTTTTCACAAATATTAATATACCACAATTTCCCGATATAATCAACAGTTTTTTCAATTTTTTCTCAAATAGCCAAATAATTAACATTTTTTACGGCCTCTTTCATGTTCCTTGACATTATTTGTTGACTTTTTATTTTCGATTTGATAAAATTGACATAAGAATACATACTCGGGAGGGCTTTATGAACGCGGAAAAATTACGGCTTTTGCTTGACGGACTTGGCATCAATGTAATCGCAAAAGAAGAAACAGGCTCAACCAGCAGTGATGCACGCAAATTTGCCGATACAAATCCCTCCTCCCCTGCTCTTTTTGTGGCAGACAGGCAAACGGGCGGTCGCGGTCGCCAAGGCAAGTCATTCATCTCTCCCGAAGGCGGACTGTATATGAGTCTGCTGCTTCCCGTGAATATGCCAATCAGGCAGACGATCGGTGCCACATCATGTGCCGCAGTTGCGGTAAGACGTGCAATCCGCAACGTAAGCGGAGCAGAATGCGGCATAAAATGGATAAACGATCTTTATCTCTCGGGAGGAAAGCTCTGCGGCATCCTCGCTGAATCGGTAAACGACTACGAAACGATGACATCACGCTACCTAATCATCGGAGTTGGAATCAACATGACAACCGCTCCGGAGCTTAACGACCCCTCAACTCGCGCAGTCTCGCTTTGGGAATGCGGATACAGTGCATCGAAAGAGGAACTGTGTGCCGAGGTAGTACACGAGCTGATGAAAACATACAGACTTGGCTTTGACTTTTCGATTTATGCGGAAGAATACCGCAATCACTCCATTCTGCTCGGGCAGGAAATATCATTTCTTCGTAACGGTGCGACAGAATACGGAGTCGCGCAGTCAATTACCGACCGAGGCGCTCTTGAGGTCAGATGCCAAGACAAAACCGTAATTCTTGACAGCGGCGAGGTCACGGTCAGAAAGACAAAAGGCAACACATAGAAGTAATTAATAAGAAGGAGTTTGTTCACAATGAAAACGAAAAAGCTCACTAAAGTTATTGCCGGTTGCCTCGCGCTTACCGCTTGCTTTACACTTTTCTCATGCGGAAAGAATGAAAATGATATAGCAGACGGTGGAAAATTCTCTCTCGAAGACCTTGATTTCAAGGGAGAGACTTTCACCATTCAAAGCTCAGCCAATCTAAACCCTTGGGACGAAAATGGATTCCGTTCCTCCAACTACCTTATTCAGGGTGCGGAAGAGATCGTGGGAGACAAAGCCTCCGATGCTGCACTTCAGCGAAACTCAAAGGTGGAAAACGATCTGAATATCAGACTCAACTACATGGAGTCAGACTACAGTTATCTGACAGTTTCCTCCGATATCAGAAATCTAATTCTTGGCGGCGGCGCAGATGATATTCAGCTTATAATCAATGACATACGCATTATCGGACTCTGTGCGGAAGGACTTTTCCATGACGCAAGCAGCGGAGCGTATTTTGATTTCGAGCAGAATTACTGGTATGACGATCTCATGGAAAGCGTTGCGCTTAAATCAGGCACAAGACATGTTCTGATGGGTGACTTCTTTATTGACATCATCCGTTACTCAAATTCCATTCTGTTCAACAAGGACCTGTACGAGATCTTCGGTGGAGACGGCGAGAGCATTTACGATGTGGTTCACTCGGGCGACTGGACTCTTGATAAATTGATGTCCATTCTCCAGGGCGGAGAGGGTTACAGCTACAATTCCACTTACATTGACTTTACAGGTAACCGCAAGAGAGATTCCCGCGACACCTACGGCATTGCATTCACCGATTATTGGGGTTCTTCAATTCCCTTCATGGTCTCAACAGATCCCGGATATATTACACGCGATGAAGAAGGCTTCCCCCAGCTTGCGAACTACAACAACAATACAGTCTCTCTCTGCGAAAAGCTTGACAAGCTTTATCATATGCCTGAAACCGCTTTTATGATACACAAGGATGATGCTGCCGCAAGAAAAGCGTTCCTCGAAAACAGAGTTCTGTTCCTTGGCGGACAGATGCTCGGTCATCTTGAGTCCTCTGATTACGCAAACTCAGAGATGAATTTCGCGATCCTTCCTTATCCCAAGCTGAACGAATATCAGCAGGACTATGTCTCTCCGATCCACGACATAACTGAGGTTGGCTTTATTCCGGCTACAGTTTCCTTTGCGGAATTTGACCTCGTCAGTGCAGTTATCGAGGCTTTGACAAAGGAAAGTGCTAATACGGTTATCCCGAAATATTATGAATCCACTCTGAAGATCCGCTATGCAAGAGAATCGGCAAACGCGGATATGATCCAGCTTATCCATGACCACTACGGCAACGCCTTCCCTCTCGCATGGGATTATTCTATTGCAAACTTTATTATGGGAAGTGTCTCACAGACTATCAAAAACGGAGCCGACACATATGCCTCCTACTACCGCTCGTACGAAAATAGCGCACAGACAACTCTTGAAGATCTGATAAACGACTTCAAATCCGCGACAAATGACCGATGAAAAGCAAGTTTTGGCACAGCGGTGGTTTTTCTCCAAAAAATGTCTTGACTTGCCCTGCTATTTTTGATACATTTATAGTGAATAAACTAATATTTGTGAGGTGCATTATGAAAACCACGAAGAACACATTGTGCAGAGTGCTTGCCCTAATACTGGCAGTCTTATCCTGTTCAGGCTTTATTGCGTGTAAGGACGGCAACTCAAAAAACAACCTTTCCCCTCAGACCACTCCTCTTGAGGATCTGGATTTCAAGGGCGAAACATTCACTATCCACAGCTCTGTCAACGTACTGACAGGCGAGTCTCTCGATTCATACAGATCCTCCAACTACCTTATCCAAGGTGAAGAAGAGGTGCTTGGTGATAAGGCATCCGACTCTGCTCTCAGAAGAAATGAGCTTGTTCAGGATGAGCTTAACATCAAGTTCAACTACATCGAATCCGACTTCACATACAACGAGGTATTCTCCAGCATCCGTGACCTTGTAAAGAGCGGTGCTGACGGTATCCACCTTATCATCAACGATATGAGACTCATCGGTCTCTCAACAGAGGGTATCTTCCACGATGCATCCTACGGTGCGTACTTCGATTTCGAGCAGGACTACTGGTACGACGATCTTATGGAAAGTATTTCCATTCAGGAAGACACACGTTATGCTCTTGCAAGCGACTACTTCATCGACGTTATCCGCTTCACAGACTGCCTTATTATGAATAAGGACCTTTACGAGGTATTTGGCTGTGACCCCGAGAGCATTTATGACATCGTTCGCAACCAGGAGTGGACTCTTGACAAGTTCTACGAGATCCTCATTGGCGGCGAAGGATATCCCTACAATTCAACTTACATTGACCTTACAGGTAACAGAAAGCGCGACACAAGAGACACATACGGATTCATTTCATGGGATTACTGGGGACCGATGCAGGGCTTCCTCACCGGAGCTGATCCCGGATATATCACAAGAGACGAAGACGGATATCCTGTAATCAACGTTTACAACGAAAAGACGCTTAAAATGCAGGAAATGCTCATTAAGATCTTCAACGCAAACGAAACGGGCGTCGGCAGACTCTACAACAGTGACTCCGCAAAGGCATCCAAGGCATTCTTCGAGGGCAGAGGACTCTTCTTCGGAGGTCAGACTCTCGGTGCTCTTGAAGCCGCGGAATTTGCAAGTTCTGATATTAATTTCGCGGTTCTTCCCTTCCCCAAGCTTGATGAAACACAGGCGAATTACATCTCCACGGTACATGACATTGCGGAAATGGGCTTTATCCCCTCAACGCTTTCATTTGGAGACCTTGACCTTGTAAGTGCGGTCGTTGAATATCTTACCAAGATAAGCGCAGAAACAGTTATCCCCAAGTACTACGAATCCACCCTTAAGGTAAGATATTCCAGAGAATCCGCCAACGCCGAGATGATCGACATTCTCCACTACAACTACGGCGGCGCATTTGCTCTTGCATGGAGCTATTATGTTGAAGGCTTCTTCTTCAACCCCATCATTGATTCTGTTACATCAAATCAGGACAACTTCGCGTCTTACTACAGATCCTACGAGAACAGCGCACAGAGCACCTTTGCTGACCTTATCGCGGCCCATGAAACCGTGCGTGAAGAGCTTGAAAAGCAGTACTCCGGCGGAACAGGAAAATAAAATAAAATGAATATTTCAAAAACCACTTGATTTTTCAGGTGGTTTTTGTTATACTAACGGAGTATAGTGAATATGGCGATGACGAAAACCATCCGCTATGAAGTCCGTCCAAAGAGAGTCGGGGTGCTGAGATCCGACGTCGGGCGTTGCGGTATCCACTTTCCGAGCTGTAAGGGAGCGCCCTTTATCGCGCATCAATGAGGCTGCTTATGCGGCGAATTTGGGTGGCACCACGAGTCTTTCGTCCCAACTTTGGGCGGGAGATTTTTTGTTTTTCAAGGATATAATTTATTTAATAATACAAAGAGGTATCAAAAATGCTGGACATCAAATTTTTAAGAGAAAATCCCGACATCGTTCGTCAGAACATCAAAAACAAGTTCCAGGATAACAAGCTTCCCCTGGTTGACGAAGTAATCGAGCTTGACGCACAGAACAGAGCCATCATGCAGGAGGCTGATATGCTCCGCGGTAACCGTAACAAGCTGTCAAAGCAGATCGGCGGTCTTATGGCACAGGGCAAGAGAGACGAGGCTGAAGAAGTAAAGGCTGAGGTTGCAAAGCAATCCGCACGTCTCGCTGAATGTGAGGCACTTGAGGGCGAGCTTGCAGAAAAGATCAAGAAGATCATGATGACTATCCCCAACATCATCGACCCCAGCGTTCCGATCGGTAAGGACGACAGCGAAAACGTTGAGATCCAGAAGTACGGCGAGCCCGTTGTTCCCGATTACGACATTCCCTACCACGCTGAGATCATGGAACGCTTCAACGGTATCGACCTTGACTCCGCACGCCGCGTTGCAGGTAACGGTTTCTACTATCTCATGGGTGACATCGCCCGTCTCCACTCTGCTGTTATCTCCTACGCACGTGACTTCATGATTGAGAGAGGTTTCACCTACGTTATTCCTCCTTTCATGATCCGTTCCGACGTTGTAACAGGCGTTATGAGCTTTGCGGAAATGGAAGCTATGATGTACAAGATCGAAGGCGAGGACCTCTACCTCATCGGCACATCCGAGCACTCCATGATCGGTAAGTTCATCGACCAGATCGTTCCCGAAGCAGAGCTTCCTTACACTCTCACAAGCTACTCTCCCTGCTTCCGTAAGGAAAAGGGCGCACACGGTCTTGAAGAGAGAGGCGTTTACAGAATCCACCAGTTCGAAAAGCAGGAAATGGTAGTTGTATGTAAGCCTGAGGACAGCATGTACTGGTACGACAAGCTCTGGCAGAACACTGTTGATCTCTTCCGTTCTCTCGACATTCCCGTTCGTACACTTGAGTGCTGCTCCGGTGACCTTGCCGACCTTAAGGTTAAGTCCTGCGACGTTGAAGCATGGTCTCCCAGACAGAAGAAGTACTTTGAAGTCGGCAGCTGCTCCAACCTTGGTGACGCACAGGCACGCCGCCTCAAGATCCGCGTAAACGGCGCTGACAAGAAGAAGTATCTCGCTCACACTCTTAACAATACAGTTGTTGCTCCGCCGAGAATGCTCATCGCTTTCCTTGAAAACAACCTTCAGGCAGACGGCACAGTTAAGATCCCCGAAGCACTTCGTCCTTACATGGGCGGCAAGGAGCTTCTCGTTCCTACTAAGTAATCAAAATAATATAGAAAACCTCCTACGAAAAATAGGAGGTTTTTTGTTGTTATTCGGGCTTTGTTTCCGCAGGCTCGGATTCCGGTGGAAGTATCTCTGCGGGCTTCGTTTCTGCTGGTTTTGTTTCTGCGGGCTTCGTTTCTGCTGGTTTTGTTTCTGCGGGCCTCGTTTCTGCGGGTTTTGTCTCTGCAGGATTCGTTTCCGCAGGCTTGGTTTCTGCAGGTTTTGTTTCTGCAGGCTTCGTTTCCGCGGGTTTTGTCTCTGCGGGTTTTGTCTCTGCGGGTTTGGTTTCCGCAGGCTTGGTTTCTGCAGGTTTTGTTTCTGCAGGTTTTGTCTCCGGCGGATCGGTTTCCGGTGGATCGGTCTCGGGAGCTTCTGTCTCCTCGGGCTCGTCCTCAACAAAGTATATGGGAAGCTCGTCCTTTAGTATCTCGTTCGCTTCCTTTGCCACAGTGTCGTATGTATTTGCCCAGTCTTCCGCTGATGCACTGTTTCTCACAAGCTCCGTAATCGCGGCAAGAGACGGGAATCTTTCGTCATAAGTAACGCCGCGGTCAAAAACTGCTGAATCGAGAATAATATCCAGCATATTCACCGACTCGTTGTCGCGAAGCACGTTATTCATATTGTAGCTTACAAACGGCTCGTAAACGTATCCCTCCGATGCCGCGTTGATTGCAGTTATCACGTCTGCGGATGCTTGCTTGTCATGACTGGCAGTCGGTATTGCAAACACCAACGTGTCCTCAGCCGCAAGTGAGCGGTAATTGCCTTTTTCGTCTCCTTTGGGTACGGGAAGAATTCCCCACTGTGCATCTGAATTAACAAGCCACGACATAACGTACAAGTGCTCGATTGCAAATGCAGTTTTACCTTTGGAGAAATCTCCGATGGAGTTGTATTCTGACGAAACCACTGCTAAATGATCGTTCATCAAGGCTGAAATATATTCGATCGCATCAGCCGCACTTTCGGGATCATATCCGACTGTGGCAATGCCGTCGCTATCAAGCCATAGGTAGTTGTTGCCCGACGAAGTAAACACCATATCCGGAAATGAATCTGCCAGGCTTTGGGACGTAACTGTACTGAATTCTTCAATAACACCAACCGCATCGGTACAACGGAGAAATTCATCCCAGGTCCAGTTTCCCTGTGCTGCGTCGGAATAAAGCTTTTGCGGATTGATTCCCGCATCGCGCAGAATTTCGGTATTCATGTACACTGCAGAAATAGAAGTGGGCATAATGGAGCCGTCGCCGGCTATTCCGTAAACAGCACCACCAAATGATGCAGCAGATGCCGAGGAAATATTGAAATATGAATGAGACAGTTCGATATCGCACTCCGACGACATATCTATTAATAAGCCGTCATATGCAAATCTGCCAACCTCATTCAAGGGAAGCATTAAAATATCGTATCTGTCCTTTCCCGCAAGAGCGGACTGCTTAAGCTCCCTTGAAAGCGTTTTTATGCTCACATTTCTGCTTACAAGTCTTATGTCAAGAGCATCCTCAACTGCGGAGTTTCGCACCTCTACAAATCTTGACAGCTCGGAGTTCATGCTGTCGGGAGATATGTAATCCATACTCGGAGACGCGATAATGACAGTTGCGCCGTCAAGTCTGCCTATTGACAACTGGTCAAGATATTTTGAAAGCTGATTCTTACCGTTCTCACCGATGTATTTTTCGTATTCCGAAAACACGAGGTCGTCACTGATATACGGCTCATCTGTATCGTAGGGATCTGTATCACTTGCCATAGAATCGGAGATATCCCGTATGATGATCCTGCCGCATGACGGAAGAGACACCAGCAACAGACAAAGTGTCAGTATTGCAAAAAATCGTTTGTAACTCACAGGTATCTCCTTTCTCAATATTTCGACTCGGCGGAAATGGGAAATGCTGTTTTCCCTTCCATGGAACATATTACCGCTTAAAAACCGTCGGAAACTATGGTATAATAAACGAGCCGGGTACAGCCTATGCAAATAAGGCAGGCAATGTATCAGATGGTTGCTGATTTATAATCGGTGCGGATAAACAAATTAACCGTGGCGGAGTTTTCGCTCTGCCCAGATGGAGGAATTATGAAAAAACTGTTTTTATATCTGCTCCTCTCTCTCGTAATGATTAATGTGCTTATACCGCATGGCATTGTTCATGCAAAGACCACATATTCGGATTACACAGAGGGCAGATTCATAGGAAGTAAAATGATAAGTCAGGGAAACATGAAGAAAGACAGCATCGGTGTTGTCATCGACGGCTTTCCGTATCAGGGAGAGGTGTTTACACTTAAGGACACCGCTTATGTGGGGCTCAGAGAATTTGCCACCATGGCTGATAACGCTGTAGTATCGTGGGATTCGTCCACCGAGACAGCTTATGTCAGCACATCCTCTCTCTCGCTGACCGTTCCAAGCCGTCAGTATTACATGGACGCAAACGGACGTATTCTTTGGTGCGCGTATGGCAACTTTACCTTAAACGGCATAATGTACGTTCCCTTGATTCAAGTTGCCCATGCACTCGGATTTGACTACGAATACTCAGCTGAGGACCATACAACATATCTTACGAGAGTGCGTAGTGCAATCATCCCCGGAGACGAATTCTATGACGCAAACGACCTGTACTGGCTTGCAAAGATAATCCACGCAGAGTCACGCGGAGAGCCTCTTATCGGAAAGATCGCCGTGGGCAACGTAGTACTTAACAGAGTTGACTCGGATGAATTTCCCGACAACATTTATGAAGTTATCTTCGATCGCAAGAACGGAGTTCAGTTCAGCCCTACCGTTGACGGTGCCATAAATCTTACCGCAGGAGCAGAATCTGTTCTTGCCGCAAAGCTTTGCCTCGAGGATACTCGCCTTTCCGACACCATCCTGTACTTCCTCAACCAAAAAATGGCGACCAGCTTCTGGATAGTGGAAAACTGCACGTTTGTTGTGTCAATCGGTTCACACGACTTCTACTATTGATGTGAGAGACTCATATTTCAAGAGACTTCACACGTTTTTTGATCTTTTTTATATCTTTCAGCATTTTCAGGCTGTCTTTTACAAGATTTACCTTTGATTCACCGTGGTTTATGACCTGCACGGGATATTCTGAAACTGTGTACCCCATCTTTTCGGCTATCATAAGGACCTCAAGGTCAAACGCCCATCCGCACACCTCACACAGAGGGAATACACGGCGAGCAACTTCTCCGCTAAACAGCTTGATGCCGCATTGGGAGTCACTGTGTCTGAATCCAGCCACGAGGGAAAGAGTCTTCATATAGGTCTTCGACGCCAGCTTTCGCATAAAGGTGTATCCGGAGTAACCATCCTTGCCTATGGCTCTTGAACCTATTACTATATCGGTTTTCTTGTCAAGAACATGCTTCAGCATCTCTACGATCACGTCACATCCGTATGCGCGGTCGCAGTCGGTAAAGAGAGTGTAATCTCCCGTAGACTGCATCATACCAAGACGCACTGCCATTCCCTTGCCGGAGTTCTTCTCTGCGGTGTAAACGGTAACCTTACCGTAGTTCAGCTCGTTTTTGCCGATCCACTCACGCACAAGGTCACCGCATCCGTCACGTGAGCCGTCATCGGAAAAAATAATCTCATACTCAAAGGAAAGAGCCTCCGCCGCCTTCTCAAGTGTTTTTGTAAGCTCACTTGCACAGTTTGTCGCGTTGGCTTTTTCGTTATACATCGGAATAATTACGGAGAATTTCATACTTCATCCACCCTGAATATAGAATAATTCACGTTCACCGTGATCTTTAAGCTTTCGCTCATATACAGACGCTCTCTGCCAACCTCGGTGGTTTTATAGTAAAACGGCGTCATCATAAAGAGGTTTCTTATGTCCTCGTTCGTTTCTACAGTTGTTTCGTAGCGGAGTTCATCCGTTGCCACAAGAGAGAATCCCTCGCTAACTACAGGGGCAGAGTCGGAAAACCGCACCTCGTCGTAAATAAGGCTTCGCATTTCAATCAGATGATCTCTTCCCGATGATACAACAGCCAGAATTCCGCCCGGCTTCAGTATGCGCTTCACCTCATCCCAAGCGATAGGTGCAAACATACTCACCGCGGCACTTACCGAACTGTTATAAAGAGGCAAGCGGAAGATATTTGCAGGCATAAAGTACGTCTGGACGGGAGAATCAAACTCCGCTCCTACACCGTCCTTTGGCATCATACCGAGAGAACGCGACAATTTTGAGGAATATACAGCCGCATGCTTTGATGCATCGAATCCCACTGTAAGAACCGGTTTGTCAAGTTCACGGTATACCCCATCGGCAATATTCGTGGTATGATATCCCTCACCGCATCCCATATCGCAGATAACCGCATCAGTATCAGTCAGGATATGCTCTGCAATAAGCTCAGCCAGCCTGTCGCTGATCCTTTTGTAATGGCCACAGCTGAGGAAATCCACTCTCGCCTTGACCATTATCTGCTCATCTCCCGTATGGGCGTTTTTCTCTTTCCCCGGAGGAAGCAGATTAACGTATCCCTGCTTTGCTATATCAAAGGTATGGCGATTCGGGCACACAAGGCTTTTGTTCTCGCGAATGAGAGTCTCACCGCATGTTGGGCAATTTATAACTTCTAATATTTCTGTCATGTCAGTCTTCTATCCGATAAATAAGTTTTGCGTGAAGCACATATCTTGTAAAGTACTCAATGTTCGTGCAGGTTGACAGGGTGAGTATACTGTCCCCCGCCTCGAAAATCGTATCGTTTTCTATTCTGCTGTTTTCTTTCATCCGTGCAGCAAAGACCAAGAACTCCTCTGCACAGTCAAAGTTCACTTCAAAGTAGTTGTAATCGTACCTCGCCTGGTAAATCGCAAAGGGCTGATACACATATATTCCGTCAAATGTGTAAACATATATAAGGGCGGAATCGAAAAACTCTTTCTCGAGGAACATCTCCACATCGTGGAACATATCCGAGCCGCCTGTGAGCAGGTTGTGGCCGTAGAATACAGTATTGACATTTTCGCCTATGCCATCCGGGCATCTGTAATCGGCGAATATTGCTCCGAGGGGAGAATATGCACCGTTATATGCGTGGTTAAGATAATGTGAGTTGTCGTCTCCCCGCACCACGGGATAATCGATATCCGTTCCCTCCACAAATATCCACGCGTATATGTCGGGATTTATCTCACGGAGTGCAGAGAGTCCCTCTCGCATCTGATCGAGAAGCTCATTCTGCGCCGCATTCGGGTCCTCATCAAGAGCATCAACCGATTCATCTGCCAAGTTCTTTTCGTCAAGCAAGGATATTGGTCCGTTGTCCTCTCTGAACACAAGGGTCTGTGTCAGCTTTTTGTGGTCAAATCCACCTTCGTGAAATATTTCCTCAAGCTCATTGTATATCTTCTCGCCTTTGCGTCTATCACAAATGTTCCATCCAAGCATAACAGCGCTCACTATGAAAACAATCGAAAACAGTACGGTCAGAACGGTGCGCATAATGCCGAAAACAGATCTTTTTCTTTCCATGAGCACCTCCGTAAATATATATTCGTTCATTATACATTATACACCTCTTTCCCACTCCCCGCAATAGCCGAGGGAAATAATTAATCGACTATTTACATTTGATTTCCGAAAAACAATGGATGCAATATAGACAAAGCAAACAGAAAATGATATAATTGAACTTGCTTTATTCTAAACAAGGAAACGAAACTAATTTGAATAGAAAGAAACGTAACATTGCCAGAATAAGCTTTCTTCTCGGCGCGGCGCTGATATTTGCTTTTCTCCGCATGGCGTTATATGACGGACTGACCGTAAGCAGTTATACTGTAAAGTCCTCGGCCGTGAAAGAAAGTCATACATTCGCGATAATAACAGACCTCCACTCCACCTATTATGGAGAAAACCAAGGCGAGCTGTGCGAAATGATAGCCGAATACTCACCCGAGGCCGTTTTTCTCGTTGGAGACATCTCCGAGGACAAGCGGGATTTTGACGGCACAGCAGCACTGCTTCGGCAAATTGCATCCATATATCCCTGCTACTATGTAACGGGAAATCATGAGAGATGGGTCGACTATACCGATGATATTAAGGCTCTGTTCCGCGAATACGGAGTTGTGACTGTTGGTAGCGAGAGCATTGATTTAGGCGACGGATTAGTGCTGCACGGAATAGACGACCCGAATTTCTTTGGGTCATACGAGGAGTTTTTTGCCGCACTCCAAAAGCTCGAAACATCTGATGAAAGCCTCGATATTCTGCTCTCTCACCGACCGGAGTTTGCCGAAAAATATGCTGAGATGGGGTTTGACCTGACTCTCTGCGGACACGCTCACGGTGGGCAGGTGCGCCTTCCCTTCATAATGGGCGGACTGTACGCGCCACATCAGGGCTTTTTTCCGAAATATGCAGGTGGACGTTACGATTTCGGTGACTACACTGTAATCGTCAGTCGCGGTTTAATGAAGGATGACTTGCCGAGGGTATTCAACCCTCCCGAGCTTGTAATCGTGACTGTAACTCACGAGTAAACTAAAACTTTACAAATAAAGCCACTTTTGTAGCTCGATTAGCCTCGTTTTCCCTTGACATATCTGTTATTTTATGTTATTATTAATTATTGATAAAAGGGTAACCTTGGTTATCATCCCAATAATCTGAATGGAGAGTTTTATGGAAACCAAAAGAAATCTCAAATACTTCACCGCACCGCCGATATCTATCCCTTTCATCGTTGGCTGGGTAATTATCGCAATCGGTGTTATTATTCTCGCAAGCGGTCTTAAGGATCTGACATTCGCAGGTATCCTTGTCTGCATCGCAGGCTTCGCTGTTGTTGTATTCGCATCCGGCGGCAAGTCAAACGATACTGACATCGAATTCAACATTTCCGAAAGAATCAAGGATCTTCAGGAGCTCTCCGAGAAGAAGTTTGAAGTATATGAAAAGAACTTCCTCAAGATGCTCAAGCCCGTTAACCTCAGAGGTTATGACTTCGAAGCAAAGGAAGAACCCCTCTACTTCAAGAAGGGTACTGACGGTGTAAGCAGAACAAACTACTTCATGGGCTGCAACATCATCTTCACAAGTGAAAAGGTTTATGTTTACGGCAGACGCTTCTCCCTTATCGACGAAGCTATCGACGAAACTATCACAGCTACATATTTCTTCAATGAGCTCAAGAATGCAACCATCGAAGAAAGAACATACGAATACCAGAAGAAGGATCGCACAACACAGGTTAAGTACTACGTATTCTCCATAAACAAGATGGACGATACCCCTGCTCTTCAGATGTGCGTTGACTACGGTGCAGACATTGACAAGTATACCGACATGATCTCCCGTGCTATCGTAACAAGAAAGAAAGAGCTTGAAAAGAGAGCTGCTGAAGCGGCTATCAGACGTGCTGAATTCAAGGCTAAGCTTGAAGCTGACAAGGCTGCAATGCAGGCTGAAGCTGAAGCTGCTGCACAGGCTGAAAACAACTGATCATTAAAAAGGGAAACGCTCCGATTTCGGAACATTCCCTTTTTTTGTCCGCATTATACAGCATATAGCAAGGAGGTGCTTTTGTTGATAAAGAAAACTGCCGTACTTTTGCTCGTGATACTGGTGCTTGTCAGCATCGTATCGTGCAAGGAAAAAGAAGAACCCGCCGAGGTTTCCCTCTCTTCAGGTATCGGAAGATACTCAGATGAGGGTGAGACCACGCTCCATTTTCCCGTAAAATACATTCATACATACCGCACCGAAATGGGCGGAGACTACCCTCTCGTTGTAGAAGTTTCCTCCCGTGCCGATCTGCTCACTTACTGTGCGGAAAATCAAAGCATATACAATTTCGAGCAGTCCTGGTATTCGGTCAGCTTCTACGATGCGATCACCGAGTATGATGAGGAGTTCTTCTCTACCCGATCCCTGCTTCTCGTTTTGCTGTATGCCCCGAGCGAATCCTACACTCACAGTCTGAAGCAGATAAGCAAAACAGACTCCGGCTACAGTATTGAGGTTCTCAGATTTGTTCCCGAAGCCGCCACGGACGTTGAAGCCCTCTGGCACTTTATAGTGGAGGTGCCGAAGGACAGTGCCGTTCTTGCAGATGTAAATAAGATCCGCGTGTCTATCGAAGAAAAAGCGAAATAAACAAAAATAATGCCGTCGCCTCTCGTATTGAAAGGTTGACGGCACTTTTTTTATTTTTCTGTTATACGGACAGTGCAGCCCTTGAACTCTGCTTTTGTTCGCTTTCCATTTACCGGAGATGCGCCGCGAGTTACTTTAACTGTAACGGTATTCTCGCCCTCGCGAAGCATATCTGTAATATCAAGCTCGTATGGCATGAATATCAGTCTGCCCGCATTCTCTCCGTTCACGGATATGTCAGCAATGTCTCTCACAGAATCAAACAGCAACATCGTGCGCTTTCCCTCTGCAGGACGGTAGTCAAAGGTCATTCTGCCTCTTGTTAGTGAAACTATCTCCGAGAGGCGCTCCTTTTTCTGTTCACCGAGCAAAGGCAAAGCACTCGGGTTCATTCCGATCACCTTTGCAGAGTGAGGGGGAATACGGAGAGAATATGCAAATCCACCGTCAGCCATTTCACCCATTATGGGAGTTGTTTTTCCGCTGAAGGGATCAAATTCCGCAGCCGCGCATCCTATATCGGTCACAAGTCTGCCATCTATCGGGGTTATTCCCTCGTTCACGATGAGGAAGAACGGGCATCCGCTCTTTGTGTAATGAGTGAAGCGAATATTTTCGCCATTCTCACAGTCAAAGTAAGTTGTGCGCTTTACGTTTTTCTTCACAGCTCCAATGAAATCGGAACCTCTGAACATAACTCCGCCGCCCGTGATGAACTTGCCTATCTTCAAAACGATGTCAGCGTTCAGTCTCAGTCTACCGTCTATCAGAAGAAGCGAATATTTGTATCTGTCAATGTGTATTTCCCCGCCGTGGATGTGAGCCTTTTCCATAAAGTCATCCAGCGTCAGATAGTTGAACGTGTATCCCTGCTCATAAAGAGGCTTAACAGGCGTGTAAGGTACGTAATCTGACGAGCACAGCACAGCCGCTACGGGGTTATTCGTGCCGGATGCGCCAAGCCATGACATACGCTTGATATAACCTGATATACCACGGTAATCCTTCCACCAGCTGTTGGCGGGTCCAACGTCGGGTGTCATTCCGTTCTCTGCGGCAGCTTCAGCAGAATAGTAGAAATTTGAGGGCACGATCATATTGCATCCGCGAGCAGTCGCATAGTTGATACACCTCATCATGTCGTCAGGTGTGAAGCTGCTCTCGCTGTCTCCACCGTTGTCAAGACACATGGCAAAGTTTCGCGCGATACCCTTGTGACGTGCACAGTCTGCGGCATGCTTTACGGCTGTGGCTTCCTTCGTGTTGAGGGATCTGTTCTCAACTCCCGCAGAAATGAACTGCCCCGGGAAGTGATATACCCCGAGCGCGTCACCGTTTTTCTCGTCTCTCGGATATCCGAAAAGCGCTACCTTGTGTTCACTGCACCAGTTTGCAAGAGGCTTCAGATACACCTCATCAAGACGCTCGCGAAGGATCTTATTCAAGCTAAACTCTGCCTCGCGCTTTGTTTTCTTGCTTTTAGGCTCGATGAGCATGGATGTGAGGGACATAAAATCCCCGCCCTCCATAAGGAACTGCTCTGCAATATCATAAGTCCATGTCGTGCCGCCAAAAGAATAAGCCGCATCTTCGTTCATGAATCCGATGAGAGTCTGACCGAAGTATTTGCTGAATCTTTCGGCATATTTTTCGTAAGTGTTGCCGATAAGCGACTCTGCATACACCGGGTCAAGGAGGTCAGAGTCCTCACCATCTGCGTAGCCGAGAATGAGGTCATATGCTTCATATCCGTCCTTTTTGTCAAGTGCTACGTCGGTGAGAAGTCCGTTTTCCAGCTTTGCATAAACGCGGAACAGAATATCCTCGTCATCAGCGATAGCTTCACCGGAGGGATTTGCATACAATCTTCTTGCCGCAAGTCTCCTCTCGCTCTTTACATATTCTGCGTGTGCACCAAAGGGATGTGTGGCACCGTCGGAGATGACAACAAGCATGTATCTGCGCTTTGCCTCGTGAAGTGCAGTCTCTACAAGCTCAAAATACTCTTCTGTCAGGTACTTTTCGCCAATTTCTTTACCCGGCTTGATAACAAAAGCATCAACGCCCTTTTTGTGAAAGCTGTCTATCTGGCGCTCAAGCTCATCCTTCTCGGGCATGGCATTCCACACCCAAACAGGCATAGCGGAAAACGCCGCCCCGGGATTTTTCCATATATCGCAAATTATATCGTACATTTCGTATTTCCTCTTTTCAATATCATAGAATAGATTATACGCCTACTTGGGGGATTTTTCAAGTATTTTCTGTTAATGGATGCGCCAACTCCGTTTCTTTTATCAAAATTTACAATTATCTGTAGAAGTCAGCGTGTAAAAAGTATATTATTATCCGTGTACGGTGTATCATACCACTGCATTGTTGCATAAATTCATGCTTTTTCGCGCTTTTTGCATTTTCCTATTGATTTTTTCGAGAATTTGTGCTATAATGTGAAATTGAATGAAATAAAGTTTATTGAGGAATTCATAATGAAAAGAATAATTTCACTTATTTTGGTATCGGTGTTCCTGATTCTCGGAGTTGCTTCCTGCAAGAAATCACCTAAAAGCACCGATCCCTTTGAGATCAATTATAATTATGATCTGAGCGAATATATCACCCTTGGAAATTACAAGGGTCTGCCCGCTACAGCCACCGAATATTCAACTGATGAGGCGGAGTTTATCAGCCTTCAGGTTAAGTCCACTCTCCAGTACTATGCATCCTATGCAGAGTCTACCGTAGGTGCGAAAACAGGAGACACAGTATTCATCAATGCTGTAGGCTCCATTGACGGCAAGGCTTTCGCAGGTGCTACCGCAACAAACTACGAGTTGGTAATCGGTTCCGGTGCTGTCGGTGCTCTCTTTGAAAATAAGCTCATCGGCGCAAAGAAGGGCGATCACCTTGAGTTCGACATCAGCGTTCCCGACAGCGACAACGAGGATCCCGATCTCAGAGGCAAGACCGTTCACTACGAGGTTCAGATCAATATCGTAATGACGAAGGTGCTTCCTGAATACAACGACGAGTTTGTTAAGTCCAATACCGACTACAACTCAGTACAGGAATACGAAGCCAGCATTATTGAGCAGCTTCACAAAACCTACGAAGAAAACGTATACAAAGCAATCATCCCCGATCTTTGGGAAAGCGTAGTTGAAAGCACAACCGTTATCAAGTACCCCGAAGATAAGGTTAAGGAAAAGTACGATACATTCCTCAAAAACGCAAAGGATTTCGCAGAGCTTCGCGGTCTCACTCTCGCTCAGTTCGCACAGTATGCTTACGAAATGACTGAAGACGAGCTTTACGAATATGCTCACGAAGAAGCTGAAAAAATAGTTAAGGAAGAGATGATCTGCTACGCAATCGCAAGAGCAGAAGGAATCACTCTCTCCTCCGAGGAATACACAGAACGTGCAACAGAAGCAGCAGAACTCAGCGGATTCAAGTCACTTGCAGAGTTTGAAGCGGCTTATGATATCGTAATGATCAAGGAAGCACTTATCCTTGACATGGTTAAGGAAAAGATCGCAGACTATGCTGAGATCACATATACCGCCGAGGGAAAAGAAGAAGTAATTTATAACGAAGTAAACGGTGCTGAGGACGGTGCCGAACACGATCACAAGCATTAATTAAGTAAATAAAATAAGCGGTAGATCCAAATTCGGACCTGCCGCTTTTTATTTTGTCAACCGGTTTATGCGAAAATTCTCTTGAAGATATCTGACATCTCGCCGCGTGAGATAATGTACGGGCTGTTTTGGTAGTTACCCGCATCTGCCACTCTGTCAATGAGCATCTCGCGCTCTTCTCTATCCATCTTAAGCTCAACTCCGCTCATCATGGGTATGCGATCTATCATCTCTTCAGGTGTTGTGCCCAGGTGAGTTGCCAGCTCAAGTGCAAGGCGCTTACCCTCTTTTGTGATCATGTTGTACTTAATGTACGCTCCTTCAAACACCGCGCATGCACTTCCGTGAGGTATTCCGTGGGTCAGCGTAATGCTGTATCCGAGAGGATGAGGGAAGCCTGTACCCGTATAGTCAATTGCGATACCTGCTACAGTTGCCGCGTACGCCAGTCTTTCTCTCTGCTTTTCGGAATATCCTTCTCCGTTTCCGTCAGCACCGCAAAACAGCACGTCCCAGATCTCCTTTGCCGCAAACAGTGCCGCTTCACGGGAGACCTCGCATGACTTCGGTGAGAAATACGACTCGATAGCATGAGCAAGAGCATCAAGTGCTGTTGAAACAGTGTACTTCTCGGGCATGGTTGATGAGTATCTCGGACAAACAAAAGAGTATCTCGCGTATGCAGAATCTGTTTTGAAGGTGCGCTTTTTTGTTCCGTCAGCGATAGTCAAGACAGAATAACGGCACGCCTCGCTTCCTGTACCCGCTGTTGTGGGAATGGCAACGATGGGGAGACAATCGTTCACTCGAATGCTGTCATCAAAAATATCCATCACGCCGCACTGTGGGTTTGCCGCGTATCCTGCAATAGCCTTTGCCGCATCTATGGCAGAACCGCCACCGATACCGATAACGAAATCGCATCCTTCATCTCTTGCCACCTTGCCGCCCTCGTGACACATGGGAGCCGGTGGATTTTCGGGAATACCGCTGAATCTCACATATGTACAGCCTGCCACCTCAAGTGCCTCTGCTATATCAGCCATAGCACCGCACTTATCAGCAGATGATGCCCCTGTAACCACAAGTGCACGCTTACCGAGAGATGCAAAAATATCCTTGTTTTCTGTAACGCAGTTGTTGCCGGTAATGATCTTCACCGGCTTGTGCGCTGAAAAATCCATAGATTCCTCCATAATATCATATTATCTAAATTCAATCCTATATATTCTAACAGAAAAGCTAAGTCCGCGCAATGGCAAAATCGTGGATTTTATCTTTGCATATATGAATTTGACTTGGAATATATTACCAAATTGCCGCCTTGTTTTTCGTGCAACGTGCATTAACTCACATTAATTTTCAAAATTATCTTTCATTTGCCGTTGCTTTATGATACAATATATATGTATAAAAATATTTTACAGCGGATGAGTCCGCGGAATGGAGTAAGCTATGTTAAAAGGTATTTCCAAAATCATTTCCCCCGATCTTCTGAAGGTTCTCGCACAGATGGGCCACGGCGACGAGATCGTATTCTCTGACGGCAATTTCCCCGGAGAAAGCATCGGCAGAATCGTGCTTCGTGCTGACGCTTGCGGAGTTCCCGAAATGCTGAAGGCTGTTCTCCCCCTCTTCCCTCTTGATACATATGACAATAACGTGTATCTCATGGACAAGACAGAGTCCGATAAGGATCTTGATATTCCGATCTGGGAAGAATATAAGCAGATCACCGCTGAATACACCGACAAGGAGCCTGTATTCCTTGAAAGATTCGAATTCTATGAAAGAGCAAAGAAGGCTTACGCTGTTGTTGTAACAGGCGAAGGCGCGATCTACGCAAACGTTATTCTCAAAAAGGGTGTTGTTAAATAATGGCAGACAAAAAAGACGAGATCATCTCCATGCAGCTTGACCTCATCCGCAAGATGACGGAAAACAACATCAAGCGGCTGTCCGATGATATATGGGGACCCTCTCGAAGCAGTAAAAATACTCCCGTGGCTCCCGCACCGACTGCTGACAATACTTCGCGCGGTACATCTTCCGATACAAAGGCACCGGACGAAAAGCTTATCAAAGCATCAAGTGGTGGCGACGGCGGTGCACCAACCAAGGCAGAAGATGATATCCCGCCAAAGGAAGATATAGCTGACCTCAAAGCGGAGCTTGACTCATATATCGGACTTGAGGAAGTTAAAAAAGAGGTCAAAAACCTCATCAACATGGCAACGGTCTACAAGCTGCGCCGTGACAACGACCTCCCCAACACTGACATATCCCTGCACATGGTATTCTCGGGTAATCCCGGCACCGGTAAAACAATGATCGCACGTTTCATGGCGCGAGTATATCATTCCCTCGGACTGCTCTCAGAAGGCAAGCTGATTGAGGTAGACCGCAGCGGACTTGTAGCAGGATACATAGGGCAAACTGCTATCAAGACTGCCAAGGTGCTTGAAGATGCCAAGGGGAGCGTACTTTTCATCGACGAGGCGTACACCCTCACTTCAAAGACAGAGAACGACTTCGGTTTCGAGGCTGTTGATACCATTCTAAAATCAATGGAAGACAACCGCGACGATCTTGTTGTAATCGTTGCCGGATACATTGAGCTGATGGAAGAATTCATCGACTCCAACCCCGGGCTTCGTTCAAGATTCAACAAATACGTTGACTTCAAAGACTACACGGCAGAGGAAATGTTTGACATTTTCAAGCTGAACTGCAAAAAGGCTTGTTATGTTCTTGATGAAGATGCAGAGGGCGAGGTCAAGAGCTACTTCGAAGCAGTGGGAGAGGCGGCAGGTGAATTCGGCAATGCCCGCGGTGTAAGAAACACATTCGAGAAGCTGCTGACTGAACAGGCAAACCGCATTGCGGAGATGGAAACTGTATCCAGAGACGATCTCATGAAGATAACGAAGGCAGACGTTCTTGCGGCTCTTTACGAGAAAGAAGACGGCGAGGACCCGGCAGAAGCAGAATAACATTTTAAGGAGAAGCTGTAATGGATTCAAGAGAGCTTGTTAATTTAGCCGTAGAGGCTATGAAGAAAGCATATACACCATACTCATGCTTTAAGGTAGGTGCGGCACTCCTTTCCGAGGACGGAGATGTTACAATTGGTTGCAACATCGAAAACGCTGCATATTCTCCCACAATCTGCGCTGAGAGAGTAGCATTCTCCTCCGCAGTTCGCGACGGTAAACGCAAATTCACCAAGATCGCGGTTGTGGGCGGCATGAACGGAAAGCTTTCCTCATTCACTTATCCCTGCGGTGTGTGCAGACAGGTTATGCGTGAGTTTTGCGACGACGATTTTGTTCTCGTTGTATATGACGGCAAGGATATTAAGGAGCACACACTTGCTGACATATTGCCTTTCTCGTTCTCTCCGAAGGATCTGGTGTGAGGTACGCCTATGAGAATGTTTGACATAATCGCAAAAAAGCGTCATGGTGAAAAGCTAACTGACGGAGAGATCAAATTCTTCGTTGATGGCTACACTCACGGTGATATACCTGACTACCAGGCATCCGCGTTGTGCATGGCGATATGTTGCCGCGGCATGGATGAGGAGGAATGCTCAGCCCTCACATATCACATGATGAACTCAGGCGACACAGTTGATCTGTCAGCACTCCCCTGCACTGCTGACAAGCACAGCACGGGCGGTGTGGGAGACCTCACCTCTTTGGTTGTTGCGCCAACTCTTGCGACTCTCGGCGTAAACATCGCAAAGATGTCCGGCAGAGGACTTGGTCACACAGGCGGCACTATTGATAAGCTTGAGTCAATCCCCGGCTTCTGTACGTCCCTCACAGGAGAGCAGTTCATGAAGCAGGTGAGCGAGATCGGTGTGGCAATCATAGGTCAGACAGCGGATTTAGCCCCCGCTGACAAAAAGCTATACGCACTGCGCGACGTTACCGCAACTGTTGAGTCACTTCCGCTGATCGCATCCAGTATTATGTCAAAGAAGCTGGCAGCAGGAGCGGAGACAATCGTTCTTGATGTAAAATACGGCAGCGGTGCGTTTATGAAAACCGCAGAGGATGCAGTAGAGTTGGCAGAAGCAATGGTGAAGATCGGGCGTGACATGGGCAGACGCATGGGTGCGCTTGTTACGTCTATGGAATTCCCGCTCGGTCGAAAAATAGGCAATACTCTTGAGGTCATCGAAGCAGTAGAGATACTTCGTGGCGAGATCGGTGGAGACGCAAAGACCGTATGCGTAAATCTGGCGGCAAACATACTCTCCCTCGCAAAGGGCATCGAAATTGATGACGCATTCGCCGCGGTAAATGAAGCTATCGACTCGGGTAAGGCTTATGAAAAGTTCCTCGCATGGATAGCGGCACAGGGAGGAGACATTTCGTACATAATAGAAAACCGTCTCCCCGTTGGAAAATTCACAAGAGAAGTAGTCGCTGCATGTGACGGATACGTTTGCGGCATGGACACTGAGCGTGTAGGTCTTGCAAGCTGTATTCTTGGCGCAGGCCGCGTTACAAAGGACGACGAACCAGACTTGACCGCCGGTCTTGTGCTGCACATCGACCTCGGTGAGAAGCTTACAGTCGGTCAGAAGATCGCAACTCTGTACACCTCAGACTCAGGAAAGCTTGAAAGTGCAGAAGAGATGCTGATCTCCTCTCTGAAGCTGTCTGAAACTGTACCCGAAAACACTCCGAAACTGATATACAAAATAATACGATAAGTAAACTTAAAAAGGAGGATACCACCTCCTTTTTTGTTTGGTAATTATATTTTGATTGCTACCTTTTCAAGGCGATTTATCATATCTATTACACGTGGATCCTCTCGAATAGATTCTGAGTTCTTGTGATTGATTAGATAATCAAGTATTACCGCGCTTTTATTCATACCATTTTCCATTATCCACCCACCGGGTTTGTATCCACGCAATGCAGGAGAAGTGTGTGCTGCCTCAAAGTCATACGTATCATAGTTTATTGCAAAATCACAACCTTTTCCAAGCCAATATATCGCATTATCAACATCCCCTAAATTTCGATATGAACTTTCCAAAAAGCAACATGCTGTCACTGCGGTATCTGCCAACGGATAATAGTCTCCATCCGGGAAAAGAATTTCGATAAATGCAACCTCCTGCTTCCAAAGCGCAATTCTATCCTCCAACGAATATACCCAGCTACCATCATCGTGACAATGGCATGCAATCAAGTGAAGGGACATTGCAATCTGATTAATAAGCCTATCTAAATATTTCTGTCGCTCATTCAAAATACTATCCCCATCACCCTCCCATTTCCAAAGCATAAACACTTCTTTTGAATATCTAAATGGTGGCATTTGTTCGGCAATTTTCATCATTTCATCTTTTTTATCTGCATAAACGTATGCTATGCCCAAAAGCTCAAGCGTTTCATATCTGATAATACTGTCTGTAGATTCGCTGAGAATTCTATTGCACAACTCAAAAACCTCTTCGTAATCCTTGATACCTTTGCGCGAGTACTCGTTGACAATTGAGTCTGCAAGCTTAAGCATAATCTTATGAGACCTCGGGAACTGTAAATATGCGTCACGAAGCATCACTGTTCGTCTCTCACATCTCTCAATTCCTCCGTTTTCAAGCATAATATTGTCCGATTCTTTTATGATTTTAGCTATCTTTTCTTCATTTTTCTCGATATCTATGCCGAGTATTACATCAGCGCTGACGCGAAATATATTGGCAAGCAACGGAATTAGAGTCACATCCGGCAGTGCTCTATCCGTTTCCCACTGCGACACTGCAGAAGCAGATATGTTCAGAAGCTCCGCAAGTTGCTCTTGTGTCAGATCCGCCTTACGCCGAAGTTCTTTTATGGTTAAACCAATATTCATATGTATCTCCCTTGCAAAATATATTCAAAAGTACTTTTGTGATTATATTATAGCACGCCTCTTGTCAAGTGTGAAGAGAGCGTTTCAAAAGTCCAGCTTTAGCGGCGCTTATTTTTATTAGCAAAATTAAAATCCCTTGCTTTTTTCTTCCAAATATGATACAATCGAAGAAACAAATTCCACCAACACGGAGGACGATCATGCTTAAGAAAACCAAGGCAACATCAGGCGCAGACGAAAGAACCCCGTCAATTCCCCAGTATTTTTCTTGGATAAACAACACCGACGAGGGTGGCACAGAAGAGCAGACTCTTATCAATCTCGATTACTTCAAGTGGCTGCACGACGAATACGGTATGCAGCTGAAAATATATGCCCTGGACGAAGGCAATATCGACGGACCTTGGGGTACACACCGCCATTTCGACCATCCGAAGACAAAGAGACAGTATCCCACCGGCTTTGGCAACGTAACAAAGAAGGCTGAAGAATTCGGTTGTGATCTCGGTATGTGGGCAGGTGCTGACGGCTTCGGCGACACTCCCGAGGAAGCAGAAAAGCGCAAGGAAATCTTCATCACTCTCTGCCGCGACCACCACTTCCACCTCTTCAAGTTCGACACAGTATGCGACTGGCTCCGTGCTGACAAGCGTGCTACGTTCAAGGAAATGGTTGACGAGTGCAGAACCTACGTACCCGATCTTATCACACTCAACCACCGCCACGATCTTGGTGAAGCGTCCATTTGCTCCACTACATACCTTCTCGGCGGCCTTGAAACATACGTTGACATTTGGTCATACAACACAACATCCGGTCCTCACCATAGAATCGGTGAGCTGAGCCGCGGTCTTGTACCCGGTATGATCCGCCTTACAGAAGACCACGGCGTGTGCATTTCCTCCGCCTGCAGCTTCTTTGAAGACGGTCTCATTCTTCAGGCGTTTGCACGTTGCCTCATTCTCGCTCCCGAAATCTACGGTAATCCCTGGCTTCTCCGTGACGATGAGCAGGCAAGACTTGCAAAGATCTACAACCTCCACGCAAAGTACCGCGACATTCTCGTTGACGGTTTTGCACTTCCTGAGGATCACTATACAAAGAACTCCGCTTCCCGCGGTGACAGCACAACCCGCCTTCTCACATTCGCTAACCCCACATGGGAAGCAAGAAAAGTTGTTCTTAACATCAACGGCGAGATCGGTCTTTGGGGCAAGGAAGGCGACGAATTCATCATCAAGGGACTTCATCCTTACGAAAAGTATATCGCTACAGCAAAGTGGAACGACAAGGTTGAAATTGAGATCGAACCCGCAAGAGCAGGTCTCTTCCTCGTTCAGGAAAAGTCCAAGTTTGAAGCAACCGACTTTGTCCTCACAAACTGCGAATACGAAACTCTTTGGGGCGCAGGAACAGTAGAAGAAAAGGCGCTCATCTACTCTGCAAACGGCAAGATCGGCTCTATCGGTAACAAGACCGTTTCCTTTGACCTCACAGCAAACAACTCTCTTGCACGTCCCGTTTGCATCGGCACTCTCACAGATGTTGCTCTCCCCGAAAATCTCGAACAGCTTTACGAGGCTACCTGCTTCACCTCCACAAACGACTGCTTCGAGGCACAGGAGCTCAGACGTTCCGGTGAGACCGCTGTTCCTCAGGTAAAGGCTGCACGCGATGCATTCTTCGGTCAGGATAACTACCGTGTACGCGGTTGCGAATGCTCCTTCATGTTCGACGGCAAGGATGACACATTCTTTGATGCTAATTCCACACAGTATAAATCCCGTATCAACGGTGGTTGTCTCCGCGTAGACTTCGGCAAGGTGTACAACGTAAGCAAGGTTGATATCGAATTCCTCTGCATGGATAGCCCCCGCGTGACAATCGATCCCGACGTTATTCCAACTCCCCCCGCAAACATTGAACCTATGGGTTCTGTTTCCTGCAATCTGGCTGAATGGAAGCCTATGTACCGTCGTACAATCAACACTCTCGCAGAAGTAAAGATTCCGATTTGCGAAGACGTTTGGCACGAGATCGTTGAATATCCCGGAAGCAAGATCCGCGTATCATATTATATCGGTCAGGAAATGCGTTACTTCCGTCTTCCCAGACCTATGGACAGAATCGTTTCCTTCGTGGCATACGATATGGACGGCAACAAGATCGACCTTGTTTCTCCCACTGCAACAAACCTGTTTGCTCCTTACGACAAGACAGGCTTCAAGTTTGCCCGTTCTCTCACAGTAAAGCTTCCTGAGGAATACAAGGACGGCGCATACATCTCTGTTGCGACCGACGGTGTACATGGCAACGAAGCTCTCTACTGTTCTATGGAATTTGACGGCAAGGTCATCGGCAGCTACGACCGTGCAAA
>SVSK01000031.1 GCA_015064345.1 Oscillospiraceae bacterium
AATACGCACGCGAGTGTAGTTCAGTGGTAGAATTCCAGCCTTCCAAGCTGGTTATGTGGGTTCGATTCCCATCACTCGCTTCATGTGCCTTTAGCTCAGCAGGATAGAGCAACTGCCTTCTAAGCAGTAGGTCGAGGGTTCGAATCCCCCAAGGCACGGTTAGCCGGATTCCCCTCAAAAATTCGGCATATGGTGGTTGTAGCTCAGCTGGTCAGAGCGCCAGGTTGTGGCCCTGGAGGTCGTGGGTTCGAACCCCATCAATCACCCTTTATAAAAGTATCCTACGGTCAGCCCGTAGGTATTTTTATTTTTCGCGGCACAGTGAATAAAGAAAAGAACGAGTTTTATCACCCGTTCTTTTTGTTTTTTATCTGATTATTACCTTAAAGTTCTTCGACTCTTCTTCCGTGTCACGGAGCATACCGCAAAGTGCGTCCGCGTATCCACCCAGCTTTTCTTTGAGCTCTTCCATTCCTACTATCTCAAGCACCATGTCGCTATGTGAGAGCATGTCGTGAAGCGCATCAAGATTTTTGCCAAAGTACACGGGAAGGTCAAGTCCATCCTCGATCTTGTCAAACAGTTCTTCCTTGGTTGATACCGAGCTAAGATCAATAAGCCTGTAATTCATTAGTTACTCCTCCCCGTAAAGAAGCTCAAATGTCTCGTAATGATCGTCCGTATAGTAGATAAGTCCGTCATTTGAATAAACAATGCGCTTTGCTCCGCGAGAAGATTCTCCGAGAGTGTCAATATCACACTCATAATACGTTCTGCCGGATTTCTTCGGAAGCAGGCCCTCGTAATTACCGAATCTTGAGCCGCCAATACACTTACCCTTTGCATACCGTTCAACAGAGCCGCCGCTCCAGCCAAGCTCCTCTGCCTTTTCTTTGGTGATATAATTGGACGGAAGCTTACCGTAAAGGTGGATATACAGCGCTACCCTCTCCTTGTCGTCGTAGGTACCGTTTTCGTCAAGTATCTTGGTAATATCCCCGGATTCTTCCGATGTGGCACCGGTGCTGTTATCGCCCAGATAATCAAGCGCAACGTCCAGCGCATCGTCAATCAGCTTTTCGGCATCCTTTGCCGTACAGGATGTAAACGTAACGGCAAGCAACGAGAGCAGCGTGAATATTGCGATGAGTAAAGACAGTATTCTCTTCATAGTCTCACCTCACATTACATCATCAAGTTATCAATAGTCAATTCCGGAAATTACTTCGTCGTCATATACCAACGAATAGTAGTATTCGTCGATTATTCCGTTATACATCTCGTTAGCGCAGTCTGTTATTATATCGCTTTCCCACTGGGCGATCTTATTCTCTCCAACGTAGTATACAAGATACCAACCGTCAGATGTATGAACAAGTCCGGGGTCTCCCGCAGCCCGTCCTTCTGCAAACAGCCAATCATTGAACTCTTTTATGTAGTCTCCGTAGCCGATGTTGGTATAGAGTCCACCTGCATCGCGCTTTTCGTCGTCCTGACTGTACTTATTGTTAAGCTCAATGAACTTTTCTTCAGTAAATCCGGCCTCTTCCCAAGTCTTGTAAACACTCGTGGGAACCGTGTCATCTTTATACGTGTCTGCGGAGAAATATGCAACTCTTACATTGCGCTTCAGAGAGTTGTCTCTTGACATCTCCCTGGTGATCAGATAAACAGCGAAAGAACCGTTGCTCTCTTCAAGATAAGTATCGCCAACCTTTGCTGTCATTGCCCAGTTTGCTGTTTCTTTGATGATGAAGTCGGTTGCTTTAATTCCTCTGTATGCGCAAGAGTAAAGATAATCTTCAATTGCAGCCTCAGCATCCGCGTCGATTTCTTGACCGTTTTTCAAATAACCCGCTTCGATATATTCACGAACAAGCTTAAGGAAGTCCTCGCTGTTAGTCGCAGACAGAAGCTTTGCCATAACTTCACGAACATGCTCTGCATCTTCTTCATTTACAGTAACCGTAAACGAACACAAGTCTATTGTATCGTAGGAAGCGGAATTTGCCTGATAATATGCTTCTATCTCTTCGTCAGAAAGATTTATGTTAGCATAAAACTCATCAGAATACTTTGCTGCAAGCGATTCCATCTCAAGGCACTTACGAAGGTCTGCGCCTGTAAAGGGATTGTTTACAACAAGAGACACATATTCATCAATGCCGCTTCCGTAATTCTTTGCCGCCTCTGCAATATCAGCCATGTAGGAGTCAATATTCTTGATCTCCTCCTCGTCAAGAGTTACACCGGCCTCATAAGCTTCCTGGCAAAGCGCAATAATTTCAGAAATATAGTCCTTGGTCATCTCTGCAAAATAGGTAAACCAAGTCTTTTCTCCTTTTAGAACGTAAGGACATTCCTGTTCCTTCAGAGAAACGTTAGGGTCTACGCCCAGTCCTTCAAGGTAGTCCTCATATCCGCTGAGTGTCACCTTGAAATAGTATGCAAACATTCCCTGGTTAACGGAAAAGTTCGCAGTAGATACAACGATCTCATTCCCTGTGTTTTTCTTATCCTTGCAAGCAGTCATGCCAAGTACCGACACGAGCATTACAAGCACAAGTGCAAATGAAACTATTTTTTTCATAATCATATTGCCTCTGTCATGATCTCGGCTTCAACGTTGATCTGACCGTTTTCGCGAATAGTGCGAACGTAGTACACACCGTCGCTGATGCCGGAATAAATTTTTAATGTTTCTCCGAGGGGGGCTTCGGAAATATATGAAATGCCGAGAGAGATCACCCTTTGACCTCGCATATCCGCTCCTATGTAGCTGCAGAGAATATCGGGATAGTGAGTGTTATTCATATGTCCGTTTATGTCGATATCAGCATATTCAACTGTTCGCTCGCCCACCAGACGCATTTCAACGTCCTCGGGAATCTTGAATCTTGCGGGCATGTCCAGCTCGATCATGTCATCCGTGCGATATCCGAAATCGAATTCCGTCACGCGATGGAGCTTTTTGTCCTGCACACCGCAAAGTGCCCACACGGAAACCGCCTCTGCCACGATCATTCCGTCACGCAGTATGCGATAGCAACGGTTCCACTGCACGCCCTTTGATTCGCACGCCCAGGACTGAACCTCAACCTTATCGTGGACATGAATGGGGGAATATGAGCTCATTCTCATTCGGCTGAGAATAAAAGCAAGTCCCCTATCGTACAGTTCCTTGTATGAGGGACCGTCCGCTTCCATGGCACTGTTTGCCGCATCCTGCATATATCTGAAAATACCTGACGCCGACACAATATCATTAGCGTCCACGTCGTTGGCGATGATTCTGTATTCGCCGCTCCACTTCATAATTTTTCCTCACTCTGTCCGGATTCACATTAACAAAAGGAGACAGCAAACGATTGTCTGCTGTCCCACTGAAAAGCTGAAATTAAAGAGTATTTGCGGAACCGAGAACGTTCTGGATCTTATGAGCAACCATCTTCTTAACCTCTGCACGAGCAACGGTAAGATATGTTCTGGGGTCGAATACGTCAGGCTGTGCTGTGAGAACACGGCGGATACCTGCTGTCATTGCAAGACGGATGTCGGAGTCGATGTTGATCTTGCATACTGCGAGAGTAGCAGCACGGCGAAGCTGTTCTTCGGGAATACCAACAGCGTCGGGGAGTCTGCCGCCGATGGAGTTGATCTCCTGAACGTAGTCCTGAGGAACAGAGGATGCACCGTGGAGAACGATCGGGAATCCGGGGATCTTTTCCATGATCTCTTCAAGAATGTCGAAACGAAGCGGCGGGGGAACAAGGATGCCCTTTTCGTTTCTTGTGCACTGTGCAGGTGTGAACTTGTATGCACCATGGCTTGTACCAATGGAGATAGCAAGGGAGTCAACGCCTGTGCGAGCAACGAATTCTTCAACCTCAGAGGGCTTTGTGTAAGAAGAATGTTCAGCAACAACGTCATCTTCAACGCCTGCGAGAACACCCAGCTCACCTTCAACAACTACGCCGCGTTCGTGAGCATATTCAACAACCTTCTTTGTAACAGCGATGTTGTCCTCGAAGTTGTGGTGAGAACCGTCGATCATAACGCTGGTGAAGCCGCCGTCGATGCAAGCCTTGCAGATCTCGAAGTCTGCGCCGTGGTCAAGGTGAAGAGCAAGGTCAACGCCGGAATCCTTGATTGCTGCGTTAGCAAGTGCAAGGAGGTATTCCTGCTTAGCGTACTTTCTTGCGCCTGCGGAAACCTGAAGAACAACGGGAGATCTCAGCTCGCCTGCTGCCTCTGTAATAGCCTGAACGATTTCCATGTTATTGATGTTGAACGCACCGATAGCATAGCCGCCTTCATAAGCCTTTTTGAACATTTCTTTTGTGTTAACAAGTGCCATGGTTTTACTCCAATCTATAGTTTTGTAGTTTTTTATTTAATCAACCATATTATTGTAACTCAATGCGGCGAAAAAATCAATATATATCGCAAAAAAGTATGTAAATTTTTTATTTTTCGCCCCTTCAGCCATAATTGTTCTTTCATCTTTGTCACCGTTATCGCGGAAATAATAAGAAGTACTGCACTGTTCGTGGGGAACACAAGGATGCTCATACCTCTCGCCCTTTGGAACCTGCGTTAGCGAATAAATGCCCCCACGCGTAGTGGAAAATGCAAAAGTATATCCGTGTTTTATGTGAGATAAAATTCGCGTGGCAAAAAGAATATCAAAATCCTCGTAAAATTCACAAGCAAAGCGCACAAAAACAATTGCAATTTGCATAAATATATGGTATAATTGCCTTGGAGTAATCCAAAATGTATTGAAATCAATAAAAAATTTATATTAACAGAGAGGTACACAATTATGGCAACAAAAAGATATGTCGGTGACTATCCCGTAATCGGTATTCGCCCCATCGTTGACGGCCGTCGCGGTCCCCAGATGATGCGTGAATCCCTTGAGCCCCAGGTTTGGGCAATGGCAAAAGCTGCAAAAAAGCTGTTTGAGGAGAACCTCTTCTACTCCAACGGTGAACCCGTAAAGGTTGTTATGGCTGATACATGTATCGGTCGTGTTCCCGAAACTGCTGCTTGCGCTGACAAGTTCAAGAAGGAAGGCGTTTCCATTACACTTTCCGTTACTCCTTGCTGGTGCTACGGTTCCGAAACAATGGATATGGATCCTCACACCATTAAGGGTGTTTGGGGCTTCAACGGTACAGAAAGACCCGGTGCTGTTTACCTTGCTGCAGTTCTCGCAGGTCATGCACAGAAGGGCCTTCCCGCGTTCGGTATCTACGGTCACGAAGTACAGGACAGAGACCAGGTAACTGAAATTCCTGAAGACGTTAAGGAAAAGCTCCTCCGTTTCGGTCGTGCTGCTGTAGCTGTTGCAACAATGCGTGGCAAGTCCTATCTCCAGATCGGTTCCCAGTGCATGGGTATCGCAGGCTCTATCATGGATCAGGATATGATGGAAACTTACTTCGGCATGAGAGTTGAGTCCGTTGACGAAGTTGAGATCCTCCGCCGTATGGAAGAAGGCATCTACTGCGAAGAAGACTACCAGAAGGCTCTCGCATGGACAAAGGAACACTGCAAGGAAGGTCGCGACGATAACCCCGAAGAAGTTGACTTCCTCGGTGAAAAGGTTAAGATCAAGTTCACTCCCGAAGAAAAGGAAAAGCAGTGGGAGTTCACCGTTAAGATGTACTGCATCATCAAGGACCTTATGGCAGGCAACCCCAAGCTTTCCGACAAGTTCGAAGAAGAAAAGGTTGGTCATAACGCTATCGCAGGCGGCTTCCAGGGTCAGAGACAGTGGACAGACCATTGGCCTAACTGTGACTATCCCGAGGCTCTCCTTTCCTCCACATTCGACTACGAAGGCGCTCGCGAGCCCTACACACTTGCTACAGAGAACGATATTCTCAACGGCATGGGCATGCTGATGATGCGTCTCCTTACTCACCGCGCACAGATCTTCGCTGACGTTCGTACATACTGGTCCGGCGAGGCTACAGAAAGAGTTACAGGCTACAAGCTCGAAGGTAAGGCTGCTGAATCCAACGGTATCATCCACCTTCTCAACTCCGGTGCTGCTTGTCTCGACGCTTCCGGCGTTTGCACAGACGAAAACGGCAACGCTATCATGAAGAAGTGGTGGGAAGTAACTGACGAGGACATCAAGAAGATGACTGACGCTACCGTATGGTGCGAAGCCGGTCAGGACAACTTCCGTGGTGGCGGATTCTCCTCTCACTTCAACACATTCGCAGAAATGCCTTGTACAATGATCCGTCTTAACCTCGTTAAGGGTATCGGACCGGTTCTTCAGATCGCTGAAGGTTGGACTGTAAACCTCCCCGAAGAAGTTAACGACACTCTCATGGAAAGAACCAACCCCACATGGCCTTGCACATGGTTCGCTCCTCGCTGCGACGGCAAGGAAGGTTCTCCTTTCAAGACCGCTTACGAGGTTATGATGAACTGGGGTGCTAACCACGGTGCTATCTCCTACGGTCACATCGGTGCAGACCTCATCACAATGTGCTCCATGCTCCGTATCCCCGTATGTATGCACAACGTTCCCGAGGACGATATCTACCGTCCTGCTTGCTGGAATGCATTCGGTATGGATAAGGAAGGCCAGGACTACAGAGCTTGCGCTGTTTACGGTCCTCTCTACAAGTAATCCAAATCAAAAAACTAACGCACGGCGTAAAAACCGTGCGTTTTTTTGTTGTCTTAATTCATCCGTCTCAGCTTCTCCAGCACCGCGGTGAAATTCTCGGGCAGGTCGGCTTCGACGCGCATTTTCTCTCCCGTTATGGGATGAACGAGAATAAGCGCTGTTGCGTGGAGCATTTGTCCGTCGATAAGTGGCGCGTTGTGCTTCTCGAATATGGTGTGTCCGCCGCCGTAGAGGGTATCCCCCATAAGCGGATGCCCGATGTACGACATATGCACGCGGATCTGGTGGGTGCGTCCCGTCTCCAAAACTGCCTTTGCGTATGTGAAGCCTGAAAACCGCTCAAGCACAGTCCAGTGTGTCACAGCATCACGGGCTTTTTTCTCGCTTCCCTTGATAACCGCCATTTTCTTTCGGTCAACGGGATGTCTGCCTATAGGTGCGTCAACAGTGCCGTTGTCTTCCTTGAAGCCGCCCACAGTTATCATGCGGTATTCGCGGTGCATTGTGTGGTCCTTCAGCTGTGCCGCCAAAGAAAGATGTGCTTCGTCATTTTTTGCCGCGCAGATAAGTCCCGACGTGTCACGGTCGATTCTGTGCACGATCCCCGGTCTGTTCACACCGCCGATTCCGGAGAGTGAGTCGCCGCAGTGGTACATCAGCGCGTTCACAAGAGTACCTGACGAATGTCCCGGTGCAGGATGTACCACCATCCCCACAGGCTTGTTGACGATTATGATGTGCTCGTCCTCGTATCTCACGTCAAGGGGAATATTCTCGGGAAGTGCATCGTATTCCTCGTTTTCGGGGATGACCACCTCAACCGTATCTCCCGCCTTGAGCTTGCAGTTTTTCGCTGCGGGCTTTCCGTTCACCGTAACGTCGCCGTCTTCGATGAGCTTCTGCGCCCTTGACCTTGTTACGTCCGCGCGGGAAGCAACAAAGGAGTCAAGTCTCTCCCCTGCCGTATCTGCGGTGTACGCAAGCGGCTCGAAAATGTCGTTATTCATTTGCTTCCTCTCGTCCGCTCGCCGCTTTTTCTATTTCCGCTTTGCGCTTTTTCTTTTCCTTCACTTCATCAATGATCACCGCAAGTACAACCATAGCGCATCCTACGCAAACGCAGGAGTCGGCGATATTGAAAACGTAAAAGTTAATAAATCTGCAGTCAATGAAGTCGATAACGTACTCAAGTCTGACTCTGTCGATCATGTTGCCAATGCCACCACCGACAACCAGCGCGATCGCACACTGCAACCAGCGGCTCTTCACCTTTGATATAGCCAGCCAAACGATAAGTGCACCGATTCCTACTACCGATAGCACCATGAATACCCATCTGTGCTCCGACAGCATACCGAAAGCGGCGCCGCGGTTCTCTACATAAGTGAAATGCAGCACGTTTTCTATTACGGGAAAGGTGTCGATCTGCGTGAGATAAGTTACCGCAAGGTATTTGCTCAACTGATCAAGCACAACGGAAAGAACTACTACAATTAAAGAAAAGATCATTTATTCTCCAAAAAGTGTTATTTATCAGAATTTTTTGTGCTTTTTATGCTTTTTCGGCTCTTTCGGCGCAATAATCGGCTGGCGACGTATTTCGTCCACACTCTTCGCGCTGTCCATCTTACCGAAAACTATATCAAACTCATCGGTAATGCTCATGTCCTTTTTCTCGAAAAGAGATTCCATATCGTCATCAGTGCCGTAGCCGTAATCTTCACTCAAGTCAGCTCCGTCCTCAAAGAAGTCATTGAGGCTGAGTGCAATACTCGTGGTGCTGTTTGACGCTGTGTCGTATGTTTGACGTTTTGCTGCCGCATCATCAAAATCTGCGGAGAAGAACTGTTTCAGCTTGTTAAGCTCGTCCTCTTCGTCATAAACCGGTGCCGCGGGAAGCTCCTCCATAAACTCAACGTCATCGTCATAGTCCTCATCGAACTCTTCATCATACTCTTCAATATAATTCTCTGAATACCCGCCGACATAGTCTTCGGTATATTCCTCCTCGCCTTCGGGTTCAACGTACATGTCGTCTCCCCAAGAGTATTCGGGGGCAGGAGCATATTCCACATTTCCGAAATCGGAATACATCTCATCATCTTCAGAGGACTTTTCGCTGTAGAAATCGCCTTCGTCATCATCCTCATAAACGTCGCTGTACTTCTGCGCTTCAAGCTCTATGGGATCTACCTCATCCGCAACATCTTCGTATGTAAGCTCACCATATGCTTCGTATGCGTCTCCGGGTATCTCCTCCGGGTAGTCTGTTACATATTCCGCAGTCTCATCAGCGTATGTTTCGCCCTCGAAATCTGTCTCAACGGCGTACTCTTCTGCGGCAGCATCATAGTCATCAGTATATTCGCCCGAATTTTCCGCATCCCATTCCTCAGCGGAGATCCATTCGTCATCAGCTGTGACAGCAGGAACATCCACAGGCTCTGTCTCTTCAGCCGATACTGTGTCGAACTCGTCTTCTACGTCGGTCACAGTCTCAAAATCATTTGCTTCTTCGATATCAGCGCCATACTCAACAGTCTCCCCTTCACCGACAACAACGAAATCGTCTTCCAAAGCACTTGCCGCCTCGGACATGGGAAGCTCGTCAATGATCTCTCTGAACTCAGACATATCCAGTCGGAGTTCACCTGCTTCTTCTTCAAGAGACTCAAGCATTTCGCCGTATTCACTGATATCCACAGTTCCGAGAAGCTCATCATCCTCGAAGTCTTCCGTCTGAGTAACAGGTTCAGACTCGCTTTCCTCAGTGACAGCGTCACTTGCTTCTGCCTCAGCCTCTTCTTCATCGCCAAACAGCTCGTCCGCAGTTTCTATGATCTCTTCGATGGATTCAATGTGAATATTATACGCTTCAAAGAGAGTATCGCGGAAGGAAAGCACCTCGCCATACATCTTCATCGCCGCCGCGCCCATGGTCTCCGCACTTCTGCGTGTCTCCTCTGTGCGTGCCTGAGCTTCTTTTATGATTGACTCCGCCTTTGAAGCTGCCTCGGTGAGTATCTTATCTCTGACGGAGCGTGCAAGCTCTTCGGCCTCGGTAACGACAGCTTCACCCTGTACTCTTGCCTCAGCGATGATATTGATACTCTTTTCCCGTGCATCTGCAATGATGGATTCGGCGTCGCGGTTTGCCTTTTCCAGAGTCTCAGCCTTAAGTTTTGCCAGCTCCTCATAGTCAATCTGAACCTTGTCGCTGTTTTCCATCTGAAGAGATTGCTCCTCAAGCTGTTTTTCAAGCTGCTCTGCGTAATTGTTCATCTCGTCAAGCTTGCGCAGGGCCAAAGCCAATTTACGGACATTATCAGCCGAAACGCGCTCCAGCTTTTTGTATTCGTTATCAATATACTGAATATACTCCTTTACCTCTTCGGGAGAGTAGCCCCTCAGGATCTTGGTAAAGGTCTTGTCGCTGAAATTTCTTGCCATGATAATTCCCTCCGTACGTTTTACCTATATTTTACAAGTATTTTTTACATATTATTCGCAGTCTGCCGCTTTTGGTCTGACCCGAAGTGCCACCAAGCACATATTTCCCATATCCGCGAACGGAAAGCACGTCCCCGTCCTTTACTTCATCGGACACGCTTGGAGCATTGTCGTAGGACAGCTCAACAAGCCCTGCCCTCACCATTTCCGCCGCAGTCTCACGGGATTTGCCTGTGATTGCCTTGACAACGCCATCCAGTCTCGCAGATGCCACGGTGATGACCGATTCTTCAAACCTTCTCGGGACAGCAAACATGGGGTCGGGCTCGCAAGTTTCCACCCGAACGCCGTCCCTGCCGATCTTTGTCAGCTCCGTGCAGATATATGGTGCAATTCTGTTTGACACATGAACTATCGCCTCGGATTCCGAGATAACGGCAATGTCCCCTACAACGGAGCGGTCGATTCCCAATGAGAGAATACCTCCCATGAAGTCACGGTGAGACAGTGTCTTAAACCCACTTCCGCGAATTTTCAACACAGTGATCGGTATCTCTTCCAGTATCTCAGGATGAGATGCAAGATGCGCGGCAAATGCGTCCGTTCGATCCACGTCAGACGGCATTTTATGAAGAGGCATATCCTCAGGCATATACCATTCAGGTAAAAAAACCGTGGTACACCTTTCGGCACCACGGCTGCCGCCCCAAAAGAAGCATCTGGAAATTCCGTTTCCGATTCGGGCGATTAGTTCATTATAAACTTCTATTTTTTCTCCCGGCGAAAGAAAGTCTGTAACCGTCACGGCATATTCCGACTGTCGGTACATCTCAAGCGCACGGGAAACATTAACGGATAAGTTCATAACTATAGTTATCTGACCTTTCAGTCATTTGTTAATTAGTCGAGAAGACCGCTGTTGTCACTATTGTCATATGTAAGCTCAATGAGGAACTTAATGGTCTCATAGCACTCATCGCAAAGCGTCATATTCTGGTTACCGTATTCAAGGCTGTTTGCCTCACCGCTAATCTCTACTCCACATTCGTCACAAAGATCGACTTTTGTTTCTTCAACCTTAGTTGTTTCTTCCTCTTCATCCGGCTTTCCACAGCTCACAAACAGAGTCACAAGCATAGCAAGTACAAGAATGATAGAAATAATCTTATTCATAATGCAATCTCCACAAAAATAATTCGCCAAAAATTCTACAGCGCGAGGAATGACCTTATCACGCTGAGGAGTATTGCCGTAATAAAGAACGACATGTCAAGGGGGAGTCCCTCAAACCAACCAAAGCGATCGCACACAGCACGCACGGGGGCAACGAAAAATTCAGTTACCGCATAAAGCATTCCCATAAGCGGACCTTCTTCGTCTCCTACCATTATAAAGCTGAGTATAGCACGGAGCAGCATGCATATCATTACCACGTCAAGCAATATGCGTATCGCCGTGGTGATTATATATAATATTTGGATCAATTACATACCTCCGAAACATCCGAGACGGTACAATATATTTTTCGCCTGAGCTATACTGTCAAAACACCGCTGATATGATTTTGGGTACACAAACAAAACCTGACCGCCGTTCGGCTTCAGAAATTAATTTGTCTATGTAATTGGCTGACTTTATTCTATCAGTTAAAATCAGCGAAATCGTCAAAAGGCTTTTCAGGCTGAGGCTGAGGCTCGGGCTGGGGTTCAGCGCGACGCTGCTTAACCTGTGCTTCTCCAACGTCAACATTGGAGGGTGTGATAACGTAAGCGTTGGTAGCGATCTTCTTGAGAGAACCACCGATGGAATATGCAACGCCGGAGAGGAAGTCGATCAGTCTGCGGGATGTTTCCTTGTTTGTATTCTCAAGGTTCAGAACAACAGTGCACTTGTTCAGAAGGTGGTTAGCGATCTGAGAAGCTGTGTCGCTGTCGTATGTCTGAGGACGAACAACCTGCATCTTGATGTTGGAGCCGGAGAGGCTGATACCGCCCATGCCCTGTGCACCCATACCACCGATATGCTGTGTGTTGTTCATGCCGCCCTGACCGTACTGCTGACCCATGCCGCCTGCGAGCTGAATGTCGCTGTCGTCCATGTCGTCATCATAACCGTCATTGTTATCAAATCCGTTATAGTAATCGTCTTCGTAGCTGTCATCGTAGCCATCGTTTGTGCCGGTTACTTTCTTGATTCGATCCATGAGTCCCATATAAATCCTCCATTCTGCCACTGAGGCAGGATAATTACAAAATTTTATTTCCGCTTTTATGCGGTGCGTTTTGGCCGTTATTTGTAAATGCGTGAGCCGAATATTGCGCTTCCGACACGAACGATGTTCGAGCCTTCTTCAATAGCGCACTCATAACTGTCGCTCATTCCCATTGACAAAACAGCCTCTCTTATATTGTAAGATTTTTTTGTGAAAATGTCAAGGAATATTCGGTAAGATTCTGCAAAATATTTGCGCATTTCACCGATTTTCTCACATTTTGGTGCCATCGTCATCATTCCGCGGACGTTTATCCGTTCAAATTGACCGAGTGACGCAACAAAATCCGCCACCTCAGCGGGAGCAACACCTGACTTTGACTCCTCTTCACCGATGTTCACTTCAACAAGCACGTCCTGTGTCGTGCCATTCTTAATGCATATACGCTCGATCTCCGCCGCCAGCCTCAGCGAGTCCACGGAGTGAATAAGTCCCGCTTTGCCCGCGACGTATTTCACTTTGTTTGTCTGCAGATGCCCGATGAAATCCATCTCGCCGCCGACTGCCTTCACAGCGTCATACTTTGCCACAAACTCCTGTGCATGATTCTCACCGCACAGCTTGAGTCCGCAGTTTTCTATGAGATAGCATACATCCTCCGCGGGAACAGTTTTAGTTGCGGCAAGAAGCTTTACCTCCCCTGCCATACTGCGCCGCGCCTTGGCGTTCTCTATCTTTTCCATTACCCGGAGATAATTCTCTCTCAGCTCTATCTCGCGTTCATGTGTCATAATCTCAACTCTTTTCTGTTTATCTGACGACCTTACCGCTGTACAGCTCCGTACCGCTTACTACAACGATATCGTTCTGCTTGATCCAGGAGAATTTCTCCTCCTCGCCCTCATCCGTGGTGTCAGGGTCTCCCGTGCAGATCACGTATCCGCCATCCTCGTATATTACGTTAATGCGTCGGAATTCAATGGTAACCTCATCCTTCACGTACACGCCCTGATATCCGTCTATGACTCTGACTGCGGAAACAGGAATCTTGAACCCGGTATAATCCTTCACGGATATGCTCACCGGCTGCATTCTTGTATAATCAAAGTTAAGAGGCATCTTCTCCGAGCTGTAAACAACTATGGAATTCTCCCTAGTCGTGTCGTTGATCACTCTCTCAACCTTCATAGACAGTGTAGCATCGCTGTACGAGAAGTCAACGAAATAACTCTTGCCAACTTCAAAATTGTTTGCTTCACTGCGGCTCATTGGGCAAATCACATACCAAGTGTAGCTATGCACCAATGTTCCTATAGAAAGCCTCAAGCTGTAAAACGGCTCGGCTCCAAGCATATCGGTAAACTCATCATACGTCATCTCATCGAGCTTGTCCGGATCGAAAACGTTGCCGTATCCGTCGTATTCGGAAAAATAGTACCCCGACTCTCCCGCAAACACAGTTTCAAGACATCTGCCGAGCGTTGATCTGAGCTGGCTCTTCTCATTCTGCAGCTGTGATATCTGGGCATCATAATCGGTTATCACACCTGTAAGGATATCCTTCTTTTTGATGTCAACAAGAAGTGCCACTCGCAGTGACAGCGCGTCTGCATAGTTGCCTTTCTCTGCGTGTTTCCTAATGGACGTAACCGTGTCGTATATTTCCGACTCAATGCCCACAGCGGACTGAACAGATCTGTTTTCCGCCTTACTTTTGGTGAGAAGCGCGATCTGCTCATCTATTTCCGAAAGACGAAGCTCTATGTCAGCAGAGGACTCGGAATACACATCCACTATTCTGCTTCCCACCGCTATACGTCCGCCATTTGGTACAGCAGGTACAACGCTACCGTCTGTTGCAGTATTTGCATACAGAGGTTCTTCGTCACGCATGATGTATCCGTCAACCTCAATGGTCCTCGTAACAGTGGTCGGTACAGCGTCAATAAGCTCCAGCCCCGGTGAAAATCTCTCTACCACATGGTATCCGAGAAATATCATTACACCGATAGCCACCACCGCAGTCAGCGCGTATGCCGCCACTCGTGTCAGATACCGTTTTTCAAAAATCTCGTTATTTTTCATTTATACAACTTTCTTTAAGTAAAGCCGTTTTTGTTTTTTCAGTTATCCTTCGGCGGATCGATAACAAACAGCTTTTCAGGCTTGATGACCGCCTTGCCATCTGCTATACCGCCGCGGCCGAGAGCAATAAACTCGCCTCGGTTTCTTATTCTGATAAGCTGACCCTCGGGGATGTCCACCTTCAGCTTTTTCTGAAACAGCTCCGTTCCGCCGCGAATTAGCTTTGCATAAAAATCCACCACGTTAACCTCGGGCAGATCCATAAACAGCGACTCAACCGGCCTCGGCAGCTTCAGTCTGTCTTCAAATTCCATGCTCTCAAGCTGTTCGATGGTTATACAATCCTCAAGAGTGAATTTACCCGTTCTTGTACGAACAAGGGATGACATCGCCGCACCGCATCCGAGAGCTTTTCCTATATCGGAGCAAAGTGTGCGGATGTACGTGCCCTTTGAGCAAGCCACACGCATGGAGTAGGTGTCATCGGAGATCTTCTTCACATCCAGAGAGTGAATCTCAACCTCTCTCGGCTGTCTTTCAACTTCTCCACCTTCTCGCGCAATATCAACAAGCTTGCGTCCGCCGACCTTTACCGCAGAATACATAGGCGGGATCTGGGATATCTTCCCCACAAATGATGCGGCTACACGAAGGACCTCGTCCTCTGCGGGAATGTCATCGCAGCTTGTGAGCACCTCACCCGTTATGTCCTCGGTATCGGTGGTAATGCCAAGCTTCATCTCGCAAAGGTATTCCTTGTCGTGTGCCATCACGTAGTCTGACGCCTTTGCCGCACGTCCGAGAAGCACGGGAAGCACACCTGTTGCCATAGGGTCAAGAGTGCCTGTGTGACCGACTCTCGGAGTATCAAAAAGCTTTCTGCAGGCGGATATTATCCTGTGGGATGTAACCCCCGCGTGCTTATTTATGATAAGAACACCGGAAATGGTGTCCGTTCTGTTCTTTGCCATTTAATCGTCCTGTTTTCTTTATTGTTTTGATGCAAGGTAGTCTCTGATAGCCTCACCGAACGCCTCTGACGCTATTTCCACGGCTTTCTCGGGTGTATCAGCGCTTATGGTGCATCCGGCAGCGCGAACATGACCACCTCCGCCGAACTTTGCACATAATGCGGAACAGTCTATCTCCGCATTGGCTCTGGAAGAAAGTCTGTATTCGTTGGGGTCAGTGGGGCTTTGCTTCAGAGATATGCCAATCAGCACTCCCTCAACACCGCGGGGAGTCTCTACAGCATTGCCAATGTCCTCGTCCGTCAGCCCTGCTTCGGAGAGCATGTCACGGGTGAAGAGCACAATGCCCAGCCGACCGTCTTCAAGTATCTGAAGATTCTGTATTGCAACCATCTGCGCTCGAAGCTCTGTAAGAGTACGCTGACCGAAAAGCGAACGTGCCACCGCCGTGGTATCTGCTCCACCGTCGTCAGCCGTGTTGATCTCGCCCACAAGCTCAGCCGCAATGAGATGTGTTCTCGGGGTTGTGTTAGCCTGCTTGAAGCTGCCTGTATCGGAGATGATAGCCCCATAGATAAGTCTCGCCACGCTCGGAAGTAGACCGACTTTGCCATTCTCGCGAATTAATTTGTAAAGCTCAAAGATGATCTCCCCGGCTGCGGCTGACTTGTGGTCAATATAGTTGTCCGCAAACGCCTCGCCCATGCCATGGTGGTCGATCATTATATCAATCTTGCCGATCAGACTGCCGAATTCTCCAAGCTGAATGGGAGACGCCACATCAACCGCAATGATAAGGTCAAATTCATCCGCGTCATCTGCTGTGAAATCTTCCTGATCTCCACACATGAATCGAAGTCTTTTCGGTATCTCTGTAGGACAAGCAACACGACCGTCACCGCCGCATGCACGGATAAGTCCGAGAAGCGCGAATGCCGATCCGATGCAGTCTCCGTCAGGATTAACGTGAGTAAGAACGAGCGCATTCACTCCACCGGAGATTCGATCTGCGATCTCAGTAAGAGTAAGCGTCTTATATGCGCCTGCCCCGTTATTCATCGTCTTCACCTGTGCCCTGAGGCTTTGAATCAGCTATCTGCTTGAGTAATGCAGAGATGTCAGCACCGTGCTTAACGCCATCGTCGCGAACGAAGGTAATATCGGGAGTAATGCGGAGATTGAGTCTCTGCGCCAGCTGTGAACGGAAGAACGGCACCGCGGATTTCAGTCCCTTTGCAAGCTCTTTCTCGTCACATTCCCCATAAACGGAGTAGTAGACCTTGGCAAACTTAAGATCCGCAGACACGTCCGCGTTCATGATACTGATCATCTCGCAAGCAACTCTCGGGTCCTTTACCTCTCTGATGATCTGTGCACATTCTTCGGCAAAAGCGCCGTCAATTTTGTTTTTTCTGTATTTAGCCATATATTTCCTCAATTATAGTTTTCTGTTTCACTGCAAATATGCAGGCAGGTATTTTGAATCAATAGCGGTCTTTACTATGTCAATAGCAGTCTGTACAGACATTCCGCCGCCGTTGATCGAGGGATTGCCAAGTCCGTGTGTGGCAGCGATCTTGTCGGTGTATTCGCTGAGCAGGTACACGCGGGTGTTCATCCAGTTCCAGTCGTAGTAGTTCACCGTGGGAGTAAGAAGCGGATCCACTACGCGAAGTCCTCCCTCACCGTCGCTCTCGATAGTGAAGGTGAAAAGTCCGCCTACCATTGTGATCTGTCTCGCCTGACCGCAGGCAAAGTTGCCGAGAGAGTAGATGCAGAGAGTCTCGTTTCCGTCCTTGCCATAGATCCAGTCAATAGGCTGGAGGCAGTGGGAATGATGTCCGAGGATCACGTCAGCGCCGCAGTCCGCAATAAGCTGTGCAAGTCGCACGCTTTCGTCCATGGGCACGGGGTTGTATTCGTTAGGACCGAAATGCATTGACACGATGACAACATCGGATATCTCCTTGGCTCTTGCAATGGCGTCCACGATAAGCTCGTCATCAGTGTACGGCACGAACATCGTAGAACCGTAAGGAAGTGAAATACCGTTTGTGCCGTAGGTGTAGGACAGCCACGCGATCTTAACACCCTGCTCTTCAGTAACGCGGATGTTCATGTAGTCATCTTTGTCGTAGTAGCCGCCGATCATTGTGATATCCTGGGTGTGCCAGAAATCAATAGTGCTCTTGTATCCACGCTCACCCTTGTCGAGAGTGTGATTCGTTGCGATGTTTACTACGTCAAAGCCAAGCTCAACAAGGTCCATTCCAAGCTGCTGAGGGGAGTTGAAAGCAGGATAGGAGGTGTAGCCAAACTCCGCACCCGCCATAACGGTCTCCTGGTTGATAAACGCCACGTCCGCCGCCGCGATCTCATCCGCAACGAACTCGTACATTGGGAGGAAATCGTATTCCTTCTCCGCACTTCCGCGGTTTCTGGCGTCAACGTAAATATTCTGGTGAATGAGGTTATCCCCTACTGCGAGAAAGTCAATGGACACGCCGGCGTATGGGTCGATCTGCTCGTTTCCGCTGATAGTTTCATCCGGCACAAGCTCCTCGCCTGAAGCAAACGAAGTACCAACCGGCTCAACTACCTCTCCGGGATTGTTTTTGTCATTTACGCCTGTCTCCTTGGGCGGAGTATAGCTTCCGTCGGTAGGACGCAGGCATGATGTAAGAAGCAACATGAGCGCACACAAAACAAGAACAAATTTACGCATAATAACCTCCTTTGACTCTCGTATTCAATGTAACGTGCAGATATAGGTATATTCATTATATTATACCACATTTCTTATGGTTTTTTCAAGAGAGTTGACACTATTTTTGCTACCCTTTGATATTTATTTTAAGAGGCGGAGATTGCCTCAAAAAAGAGAAAATACAGTCGACAATATTCAATAATCCTCGCGCATTTTCTTGATATTATCATCAATATATGGTATAATAGATGTATATAATAACAAAATGGAGTAGTATTATCGACATGATCAAGCTATTGCATACGGGAGACATTCATCTCGACTGTCCTTTTTCCGGGCTCGACAGCCGCAGTGCCGAGATAAGGCGCACCGAGCTTCGTTCTGCATTCACCTCAATGATGACGTACGCAAAAATGAACCGCGCAGATATGATCCTCATTGCGGGAGACGTTTTTGACAGCGACTATGTCACACGAGAAACTCTTGCTCTGCTGCAGAGAGAGTTTGAAAGCTTCGAAAAGCCTATTTTCATTACGCCTGGCAACCACGACTGCGCAACCCCGACAAGTGTGTGGGTCAAGGATATCTTCCCGAAGAACGTACATGTCTTTACGGATAACAAGGTTACGTCTGTTGACCTGCCTGAGCTTAATACTACCGTCTATGGATTTGCTTTTACCGAGCCGCAGATGACACACGTTCCTCTCGTCGGCAACACGGTCGCAGATCCCGCACGAATCAATCTACTCCTTTGCCATGCCGATATGGTTGGACCGAGATCAGGCAACACCAACTGTCCTATCACAGCAGATCATCTTGATGCCTTCGGTGCCGACTATACTGCCCTCGGGCATATTCATAATCCGCCTTCTCCCGGTCACGACGGTCGCTGGTGCTACTGCGGTTGCCTTGAACCGAGAGCCTTTGACGAAACAGGGCTCAAAGGCGCGTGCATGGTTGAGATCAGCAAGAAAAACGGCGACTCGAATATTGCAATAAAGCGAGTTCGATTCGCAAAACGGCGCTATGAGAGAGCGGAACTTTTACTGAATGAGCCCGAAACTCAAGCAGACGTACGCACCGCTATAGCTGATTTTATTACTGAAAACCGACTTGGCGAGGACACTCTCCTTGAGTTGAAGCTGACAGGATTCGTTCACCCGTCTCTCGTTATTGACACCGAAGCAATCGAAGATTGGTGCACTTCCTTATTCTTGCTCAAGCTCATAGATGCCACCAGACCTTCCATTGATATCGACGTGCTCCGAGATGACATAACGATTCGAGGCGAGGTCTACAGAAAACTGAAACCTATGCTTGATTCAACCGATCCCCGCGAACAAGAGGTGGCTCTCCGAGCCTTGCGTTATGCCCTCTCTGCCCTTGATGGCGATAATTCATTTTAGGAGGACAGGTAAATGATACTGAAATCGCTTCATATCATATCATTCGGCGGACTTCGTAACCGTGATATAGACTTGTCCGGCGGCGTAAACGTAATTGATGGCGCAAATGAATCAGGCAAGTCCTCGGCAGCTATGTTTATTAAGTTTATCTTTTACGGGCTGTCTGCCAAAGGAGCAAAAAGCGGTCCCACAGAACGTCAGCGCTACATAAACCGCGAGACCATGCAAGCGTCCGGCTTCATTATCGCTGAAAATTCAAGGGGGCAGATTTACCGTCTGGAGCGTACCCTTATTGCATCAGATGACGGTCCTTTGCGCGAGCGTATCCGAATTATCAATCAGGCCACCGGCGATACAGTCAGCGGACAGAACCCGGGTGAGTATTTCTTTGGGGTCCCGGAAGAAGTGTTCACAGGCACTTGTTTTGTGGCTCAGGCATCTGCTGTCAAGCCAACTGTGTCAAGTATAAGCAGACCTACTCTCGGAGCGAATAGCGCAGTGGAGAATCTGCTCACGTCAGCAGACGAGAATCTTGACATAGCAAAAGCAGTAAAGAAGCTTGACAACGTTCGCCGCGAACTGCTCTACAAAAACGGAAGCGGCGGTGAGATTGCCGAGCTTAAGAAAAAGCGTGCAGAACTTCAGAGCGAAATGGAATCCTCTCGTGAGCGCGCCGCTGATATTATCTCCGCAAGTACTTCTCTTGATGATATAAAAAACAGGATCGCATCTCTTGAAGAGCAAAAGGAGCATTACGGAAAGCTTTTTGCGGCTCTCGATAAGATCACAGTAAAACGCAGAATAGATGCTGCACATCAGACACGCGAAAAGATAGCCAAGCTTGAGTCCGCTATTTCGGACATGGATGCTTCCCCGCTGGGTGTAGATTTCGAAGAGTCCCTCATTGAAGCAGAACGGGATATCCGCGCATATGATGAAGAATGTATTGCATATGATGAGCGGATGCCGGAGTTTGATGCAGTCGCAAATGATCTGCCCAATGCCGAAGAAATAGTTGAATACATCGAGCGTGCTGCCGCAAGTGCTCATTTCAGACTTGGCATGTTTATCGGTATGATATTCGCTATGTTTTTGTCTGTTGGCACTATCGTGGCAATGTACTTCCTCAACTTCAACGCATACATCATACCCCTCGGACTTGGCGCAGTTGCCTTTGTGTTGTGGGTAGTATTTCTCATTCTCATGACAAAAAAGCGTCGCCAGCTTCATACTCTGCTGGACGAATGGGAAGCGGAATCGGTGGATGAGATCGAAATAGCCGTTCATGATAAGCTTGAGACACTCCACAGAAGCACGGAAGTCGCACAAGAGAGAGAAAGACTTATCGACTCACTCGGTGCCGCAAAGTTGCGATTCGATGCCGCTGAGGAGCAGATCAATAACATGGCATATGCCGCCAATGTGGAAATATTTGACGATATTTATGATACCATCGATGCACTTCACGGTGTTGCAAGCGCACTGCGTGAGGAAAGAGGACGTATTGCCTCGAAGATCGAAAACCTCCATGGCAGACTTGAAGTGCTTACGGAACAGTTAAGCGGCGTTGATATCACCACTGCCGAGCTTGATGCCCTCTCAGTTATGAATACCGAATATGGTAAGATGGCGGCAGACTTGGATACTGACGGTATAAAGAATGCCCTCAGAGAAAGAGACTTCACTGAAGGCGCGCTTAACGCAAATTACAAGCGGCGCTCATCTCTTGAAGAGAAGCTGACAGAGGTTGGCAAGCTTTCTCACACTCCCGATCAGCTTGCAACTCTCATCACTGCCGCAGACCGTCGCATTGAGGAGCTCACTCTCCGACACGATGCAATTGAGCTTGCAAAGTCCGCAATACTTGGTGCAGGTGAGTCTATGCGATCCGGCGTCATTCCAAAAATAAGCGAGGCTGCATCCCGTATCATCAGCGGTGCTACCGAAAGATACAACAAGCTGACCATTGACTCCGCCTTCTCTTGCGGACTGTCAAATGAAAGTGATACTGTAACCTCGGAATATCTTTCCCACGGCACAGGAGATCTTGCTTACATCGCGCTCCGCATTGCCCTTGCAGATGAGGTGTTCCGCAGTGAAAAGCCCACCATTATCTTCGATGAAAGCTTCGCCCACATAGATAGCTCACGCATCAAAAATGTCATGCGCATCCTCTCGGTAGCATCATCGAATCAGTACATTGTGTTCACCTGCCGCGCGGATGAGACAAATGCCGCAAAAACTCTCGGTTGCAACACAATAAAGCTATGAGCGGAGATTGCTTATGGATATATTAGTACAGCTTTTTGACTTTTCGTCCCCTCTTCCCGACAGTTATTTCGATACTTTCGTTTTTGTCATCGAGCTTATCAGCGTAATGGCTTTCGGCATCTCAGGTTCTCTCACAGCCATAAAAAAAGGCATGGATGTGTTCGGAGTGGTGATAATTGGCATAACAACAGCCATAGGCGGCGGTATTATTCGAGATCTTGTGCTCGGAGTTCACCCGCCCCTGTCGTTTGCAAATCCGATATACGCAACAGTCACGGCGGGATTCTCCTTGCTCACGTTTATCATGCAATACAGACATGCGAAGCGGAAGTCTCGCGGTCACGATCCATTCATGGGTAAGCTCACAGATGCCGTAATGTTTTGGCTTGACACAGTGGGAATAAGTATTTTTACAGTCGTTGGTGTGTCTGCCGCATACACGGTGGGAACCGTTGAAACCAACATATTCCTGCTCTGCTTCGTCGGCGTGATAACGGGCGTTGGTGGCGGTATTTTGCGAGACCTGCTTACAGGCAATACTCCTTATGTTTTCGTTAAACATTTCTATGCAAGTGCTTGCCTCTGCGGTGCGCTAGTTTGCTCGCTTCTTTGGATGCCTGCCGGCAAGATCGTCTCCATGATAAGCGGCGCGATAACGATAGTTGTGCTTCGCGTGCTTGCGGCTCACTTCAGATGGAATCTGCCAAGAGTGCCTACAGAGTCGGAGACGCCAAAAAATCAATAATAAAAAGCCCCGATCACTCGGGGTTTTGTTTTGCAAAAAAACGGACGCATCGGTTTGACACGTCCGTTTTGTTTATGTAGTTAGATTACTGCTTCTTTTTCTTACCGAGAACGATTCCAACTACAGCGCCAACTACTACAACTGCACAGACGATACCGATGATGAGACCGGTGTTGTTCTTTTCAGTTACGGGTTCAGCGGGTGTAGCGGGAGCGTCTGTTTCAGGAGCGTCTGTTTCAGGAGCGTCTGTTTCAACAACAGGAGCATCTGTTTCGGGTGCATCTGTTTCGGGTGCATCTGTTTCGGGAGCATCTGTTTCGGGAGCATCTGTTTCGGGAGCATCAGTCTCGGGAGCGTCTGTCTCGGGAGCGTCTGTCTCGGGAGCGTCTGTCTCGGGAGCGTCTGTCTCGGGAGCGTCTGTTTCGGGAGCGTCTGTCTCGGGTGCGTCTGTTTCAGGTGCGTCTGTTTCAGGTACGTCTGTTTCAGGTGCGTCTGTCTCAGGTGCATCTGTCTCGGGAGCGTCTGTCTCGGGAGCGTCTGTCTCGGGAGCGTCTGTCTCGGGAGCGTCTGTCTCGGGAGCATCTGTCTCAGGAGCGTCGGTCTCGGGAGCATCTGTCTCAGGAGCGTCGGTCTCGGGAGCATCTGTCTCAGGAGCGTCTGTTTCAGGAGCATCTGTGCCGGGAATTCCCTGTGCAGGGTCTACGAGAATGATCTTGTTCATTCCATCAACCTTTGTTTCGTAGAAATATCTACCCCATGCAAGCCAGCCTGCATAACCTCTGTCCACAACGGCACGAGAGCTGATTCTGAGAAGTGCAGTTGCAAGCTCTACGCCGTGGTTGTCAGCCTTAGGATTAAGACCGATATTCTGAAGCGGAATCTTAACATACGCATAAAGATATCCGTCTTCATCCACCCATACTTCGCTGTCACAAGATGCAGCAGCAGCACCGGAGTGTGAATCCCAGTCACTGGTATCGAGTGTTACGTAATAGTCACAGTACATATTGTTTGCGTAGAAGAGATCGTCAAGTTCGTTCTCCTGGAAAGAGCTCTGGGCATATTCCTGACCGTTAAGAAGAGCAAATGTTGATAACCACATCTGGAAACCGTCACCCATGTAGGCGTTAACAAATCCGGAGGGCTCGCTGTCAAGAGTCTTCATGCCAAAGTAAAAGTACTTGTTGTCCCAAAGATAGTAGAGGTATACGTCGTTGTCCTCGGGTTCAAGCTGTGATGCCTGCGCACCGTTTGGTCCCCATAAGTCATCACCAATATGGGGATTATCTTTGTACCAGAACTTGTAAAGCTCTGTATTTGGAGAAGAAGAATTAATAACAATAGCAGGCTCGCCCCATGAATCGTCGATAAACGGGCTGTCCTCTTCCATGTTGGGCGCTTTGTCGATCTTTGTCGCATAAACGACTGTTCTTTCCGCACTTACAAATACGGCAAGGCCGATAAGCAACACGGCTGTCATTAGAAATGTAATTATTTTTTTCATAGTATCCTCCTCGATTATTGTTCAATATTTGATATTTTTTTGATATCATACTATTTATATCATATTTTTCGCATAAATCATATGGTGATTTTCTACCTATTTATTAACAATTTCGACATTTAACCCGAAAGTACTAGTGGTGCTAATCCACCGTCATATTCACAGGTTTTTACTGCACGTCTTCAATAATAAAAAACGGACGCTTTTACACGTCCGTTTTGTTTATGTAGTTAGATTACTGCTTCTTTTTCTTACCGAGAACGATGCCAACTACAGCGCCAACTACTACAACTGCACAGGCGATACCGATGATGAGACCGGTGTTGTTCTTTTCAGCAACGGGTTCAGCGGGTGTAGCGGGAGCGTCTGTTGCAGGAGCGTCTGTTGCAGGAGCGTCTGTTTCAACTACAGGAGCATCTGTTTCGGGTGCGTCTGTTTCTACTACAGGAGCATCTGTTTCAGGTGCATCTGTTTCTACTACAGGAGCATCTGTTTCAGGTACATCTGTTTCTACTACAGGAGCATCTGTTTCGGGTGCGTCTGTTTCAACTACAGGAGCATCTGTTTCAGGTGCGTCTGTTTCAGGAGCGTCTGTCTCGGGAGCGTCTGTTTCAGGAGCGTCTGTCTCGGGAGCGTCTGTCTCGGGAGCGTCTGTCTCGGGTGCGTCTGTCTCGGGAGCATCTGTTTCAGGTGCGTCTGTTTCGGGAGCATCTGTTTCAGGTGCGTCTGTTTCGGGAGCATCTGTCTCGGGAGCGTCTGTTTCAGGAGCGTCTGTTTCGGGAGCATCTGTTTCAGGAGCAGTTGTTTCAACAGGTGTTGTGTCAACAGATACATCGGGTGTGCCCTGTGCGGGGTCTACGAGAACGATTGTGTTGAGACTGTCCGCCTGAGTTTCGTAGTAATACCTACCCCATGATACCCAACCTGCATAACCACCGTCCTCAACACCCAGAGAGCTTACACGGTTGAGCGCAGTAACCAGCTGTGTGCCGTGAAGATCGGTTTTGAGATTGAGTCCCAAACTAACCAGGGGAATACGAGCATAAGCATACATGTAGCCGTCTTCATCTACCCACACCTCTGTGTCTATAACAGCTGCGGCAGCACCGGCGTGGGAATCCCAGTCACTTGAGTCAAGAGTAATATAGAAGTCAAATATGCTTTCATTTGCATCGTAAATAGTTTCAAGCTCGGTTCCGTCTGTCCAGCAACTCTGGATAAATTCCTGACCGCGGAGTACCTCGGCTGGAGATATCCACGTATGTATACCGTCACCGCGCCACAGAAGAGAACTGCCGGACGGAGCAACATCGGGAGTCTTAACGCCTAAGTACAGATACTTGCTATCCCACAGATAGTAGACTTCAACATCACCGTCCTCAGGCATTATCTGACTAAGCACAGACATATTGGCAAGCCAGTCACTGTTGTCCTTGTTGGGGTTGCCTTCCTGCCAGAACTGCCACAGATAAGTGTTGGGGGAGGAAGAGTTAAAAACGATGGCAGGTTCACCCCAGGATTCGTCAATAAAAGGTGTATCCTCTTCAAAGTTCGGTGCATTATCCACCTTTGTCGCGTAGACAACCGTTCCCGTTGCAGCGTTTGCAATAGCAGCAAAGCTGATCATTAAAACAAATGTCAAAAGTAGCGTGACGGTTTTTTTCATGGACTTCTCCTTATATAAATATTTTTTATGTTATTATCTATTATATCACATCTCTGAACAAAATGGAATACCCATGCACAAAAAGCGGACGCATCAAATTGGTACGTCCGTTTTGTTTATGTAGTTAAGATTATTTCTTCTTTTTGCCGAGAACGATGCCAACAATCGCGCCAACTACAACTACAGCAGCTACGATACCGATGATGAGACCGGTGTTGTTCTTTTCAGCTACGGGTTCAGCGGGTGTAGCGGGAGCGTCTGTTGCAGGAGCGTCTGTTTCAACTACAGGAGCATCTGTTTCAGGTGCATCTGTTTCTACTACAGGAGCATCTGTTTCGGGTGCGTCTGTTTCAGGTGCGTCTGTTTCAGGAGCATCTGTTTCAGGTGCGTCTGTTTCAGGTGCGTCTGTTTCAGGTGCGTCTGTTTCGGGAGCGTCTGTCTCGGGAGCGTCTGTCTCGGGTGCGTCTGTCTCGGGTGCGTCTGTCTCGGGAGCGTCTGTCTCGGGAGCGTCTGTCTCGGGTGCGTCTGTCTCGGGTGCGTCTGTCTCGGGTGCGTCTGTCTCGGGTGCG
>SVSK01000032.1 GCA_015064345.1 Oscillospiraceae bacterium
TAGACTGACGGAACAGATCCTTCAGAAGTACAACGTTACCCGTTCTTGTAGCAAGCTTTGCACCGTCGATGGAAACTGTACCGTAAGGAACGTGTACAAGTCCGCCGAACCAGTCGTAGCCCATCATTTCAACTACCTTGAACCACTGTGCGAAGTGGAGACTCTGTGCGGAAGATGTAACGTAGATGCATTTATCGAAATCGTATGTTTCCTTGCGATAAACTGCCGCCGCTATATCTCTTGTAGGATACAGAGTGGAGCCGTCCTTTTTGAGAATAAGGCAAGGGGGCATGTTATAATCGGAGAGGTCAACGATGGATGCGCCGTCGTCGATCTTGAGCAAACCTGACTGGCGGAGCTTTTCAACCTGTGCGGGCATTTTGTCTGTGTAGAAGGACTCGCCTTTGTAGGAATCGAACTCGATGCCAAGCTGCTTGTATGTCTTCTGGTACTCGTTCAGAGATACGCTGACGAACCATTTCCACAGTGCGAGGTTCTCTTCGTCGCCGTCCTCAAGCTTCTTGAACTCTGCTCTTGCTTCATCCTTCAGCGCGGGATCTTCTTCACATTCGTTGTTGTAGCGAACATACAGCTTTACAAGCTCGTCAACACCGCCTGCGTCGATAACGTCACGGTCTCCCCACTTGCGGAATGCGGAGATCTGCTTACCGAACTGAGTTCCCCAGTCGCCCAGGTAGTTGATACCTGTGCAGTTGTAGCCCACAAACTCGTGAAGGAGCTTGAGAGAGTGACCGATAACAGTTGTACCGAGGTGACCGATGTGGAAGGGCTTGCAGATATTGGGGGATGAGTAGTCGAGCACTACGTTCTTGCCAACGCCGATATCGGATGAGCCGTATTTATCGCCCTTTTCCTCTATCTCTGTGAGCACATGAGTTGTGAGGTACTCATCGGAAACCTTGAAGTTGAGGTATCCGCCAACTGCCGCAGACGTGCCGTACTTAAAGTCAGCAGTCTTTTCTGCGAGATCAGCCGCGATCTTAGGCGGTGCCATGCGAAGTGTTTTAGATAAACGGAAGCACGGGAAAGCCAAATCCCCCATGTTTGTATCAGGGGGATATTCGAGCATTGTTACAATTTCTTCTGTTGTAAGGCCGGCTTCCGGAGTTGTAGCTGCTATTGCATCAGCGATCTTTGCCGCTGTCAAAAGTTTGAAGTTCTGCATAAATTCTCCGGTTTATTTGGATTTATTACTTAACCAGCTTCTGCTGGATCTGTGTTCTCTTGTTCTGCTCGTCAAGGATGTTGTGGATCTTCTTAACGGGGTTGAGGAGTGTGCTGATGGAGCGATCCTTATTGAGTGTGTCGATCATGAGGGCAACGTACTTGCACATATTAACTTCGGAATACCATTCCTTTTCCATAAGTCCTTCGGGATGGTAGATAAGGTTTGTTGTAAAGCACTTTGTAAAGAGACCGTCTGCATACGCCTTGTCAAATACATCATATGCGCTTGTAAAGAGGCCGAACGTAACGAAGAAGAAAATCCTCTTTGCGCCCTTTTCCTTAAGCTGACGGGAAACGTCGATGATGGAGTCACCGGATGCGATCATATCGTCAACAACGATAACGTCCTTACCGCAAACGTCCTTACCGAGGTACTCGTGAGCAACGATGGGGTTCTTGCCGTCAACTACGATGGAGTAGTCACGTCTCTTGTAGAACATACCGAGGTCAAGTCCCATAACGGATGCGTAGTACATTGTACGGGAGATAGCACCTTCGTCGGGAGAGATGATGATAGTATCCTCATTGGAGAGAGAAATATCGGGAACGTCGCGAACAAGCGCCTTGAGCATCTGATAAGTAGGTCTTACGTTATCAAAGCCTGTGAGCGGGATCGCGTTGGAAACTCTGGGGTCATGAGCGTCAAATGTGATGATGTTCGCAACTCCCATATTAACAAGCTCCTGAAGCGCAATGGAGCAGTCGAGAGATTCTCTTGCTGATCTCTTGTGCTGTCTGCCTTCGTAAAGCATGGGCATGATAACTGTAATTCTTCTTGCCTTACCACCCATAGCCGCTATTACTCTCTTAAGATCTGCAAAGTGATCGTCGGGGCTCATAGGAACTTCCTGACCGAACATCTTATACGTTACGCCGTGGTTGAAACAGTCGGAAATAATGTAAACGTCATGTCCTCTCATGGAAGAGTGTAGCATACCCTTACCTTCACCGGAACCGAAACGCGGGCAGTCTGCTCTTGTAATGAAGGAAACGCCGTCATCGTGGCTGCGCCACTCCTTCAGATAGTAGTCTACCTGGTCAACAAATTTCTCGCATCCGCGCATTCCGATAACGGAAAGCTCTCCATAATAGCTGTCTCTCATATGATACCCCTTATGTAATTATAATTTAATGCACCATAATACGGCATTATATATTATCTCTGATATATTATAGCATATCTTAAGTCGAATTTGAACGAAAAGTTTGAAATTTCGGCTTGTGATTTGTTACAGAAATACATCGCAAATCTTGTGCGTTTTCCATGAATTTTGACAATTAGCACAAAAAATGCTCATGTTAGGTGAAAATTCTCAAGAAATCGGTATTATTCTCTCTTCATGTCTGCTATCGCAAGCATGTCTGTAAGTGCCTCTTTCATATCATCCGCTCTGAATGACGCAGTGCCGACTACGAACACGTTCGCGCCTGCTTCAGCGACAAGTCCGACGGTATCTTTACCGATTCCGCCGTCAACCTCTATCTCGCATTCGGGCTTGTTTTTATCGAGATATTCTCTCAGTGTCTTTATCTTCGGAAGCATGTCCGCCATGAATTTCTGTCCGCCGAATCCCGGCTCAACAGTCATAACGAGGATCATGTCAACGTACGGAACAAAATCGAATGCGTCCTCTGCGGGGCACTTCGGTTTGAGAGAAACTGCGGGCTTCATTCCGCGCTCCGCTATGCCCTTTAGAGTCTCTATAACAGCTTCCTTATCCGTGTAGTCGGAGTGAACTGTTACGATATCTGCGCCGCTGTTTTTAAGCACATCAAGGTACTTTTCAGGGCAGCAGGTCATCATATGAACGTCCAGAGGAAGCTCTGTGATCTTGTTGATCTTGCTTATTATATCAAATCCAAAGCTGATGTTCGGCACGTACACTCCGTCCATAACGTCGCAATGGAGCATATCAGCACCTGAAAGCTCAGCCTTCTTCACTTCATCAGCGAGGTGGAGAAAGTCAGCCGCAAGAAGTGAGGGGGATGTCTTGTTTTTCATTATGTAGTCCTCCGATAATTTTTTATTTCGCTATATCTGTAGATTTTCAAAAGTTATTTCGCGTCTCATGAGGCAAAAGGGCATGTATGCTCAAAATCGCACCGCGTACTGTGGTGAGTGACCGTTGACACGTGGCAGTCATCAGCATAAACTGTCTGTGGCGGTATATCCGCTCTGAAACAGTTTTCCGGTGCGTGGAATGTACGGGACAAATAAAGCAAAGGACGTGCCACAGTTTTGCATGACCGCGCACCGTTAATATATTCGCCGATGTTGGCTCGTCCGATGTCGGCGTTTTTATTCTCTCAGAAGAACCACTGCGTGGGCCGATATTCCCTCTCCGCGACCCGTGAATCCCATTTTTTCTTCTGTAGTAGCCTTGACGTTTATTCTGTCAGCAGAAATGCCAAGCACCTCGGCAAGCTTTTCGCGCATTGCGGTAATGTACGGCGACATCTTCGGCTTTTGCGCAACAACGGTCATGTCAGCATATTCGATTGCCAAGCCTTTTCCCGCTATAATTTCGGCAGTTTTCTTAAGTAAAATGCAACTGTCTATATTTTTATAGCTGTTATCGTTGTCGGGGAAATTATATCCGATGTCTCGCTCCCCAGCCGCGCCGAGTATGGCATCAGCGAGGGCATGAACAAGCACGTCTCCGTCAGAATGAGCAAGCAGACCAAGATCTGATTCGATCTGCACCCCACCTATCACAAGAGGTTTGTTTTCGCAGAAACGGTGTGCGTCATAACCGTGTCCTATTCTCATTTCACAGCCTCCCTGTACCTCAGAATTGCCTCGGCAATAATGATATCTTCCGGATATGTTATCTTCATATTCGTCTTGCCGCAGTCAACAAGCTTTACCTTGAATCCGAGGCGTTCACACAAAGCGCAGTCGTCTGTTGCGTCTATCTTGTCCTTTACAGCCATATATGCCGCCGCACGGTACATGTCAGCCATGAATATCTGCGGTGTCTGCACCAGCCAGCAGTTTTCTCTGTCAACGGTCTCTGTGATGTTGTCAGCACCGTCTGTCTTTTTTATGGTATCGGTAGCCTTTGCGGCACATGCGGCAGCACCGTGGACAAAAGCCGACTCCATCGCCGCCTCTATCATCTCAGGAGTTACAAGGCATCGTGCGGCATCATGTATTGCAACAAACTCGCTCTCGGGGTTTACAGCGTCAAAACCGTTTTTTGCGGACTGCTGACGTGTGTCTCCTCCGGCTACAACGCGAGTAACTTTGGTTATTCCCTTTTGTGCAAGAATATTACGGCAACCGTCTATATCTGCCTCGCGTGTCACTACGATGATCTCGCTGATAAGCTCACATTCTTCAAATGCACGTGCGCTTCTGACAAGAACTGACTCACCGCCAACAAGCTCAAACTGCTTTGCTCGGTCGTCGGAAAATCTTCTTCCGCTTCCCGCTGCCAGGATGATAGCTGAGGTGAATCTTTTTTTACCCGTTACTGCCCGTATTAATGATGACAGTTTTCCCATATTTCGCTCCATGTAATCGTTTCATTATTATGTTTATTATACCACATTCTCTCGCAGGAATAAATAGGTTAAGGAAAAATAATCCGCTCTTCGCAAAAGAAAAAATGCCGACTTTTGCCGACATTTCGTTTTTTCGGTTCATATATTCAACACTCTTTCATAACGCGCCGCGAGACTCTCAAACAGTACGATTTTCCCGGAGTCTGCCTCTTCTCCCGAGATGAAGTAGCGCACGCTTCCAGACTCTGCGCAACAGTCGTCGATTTTATCCCCCAGCACAGATACAAGACGCTTGACTGTGCCGACATTACCGTCAACAATATCCACCCGCTCTCCGAACAGCTCTCTGAAGCAATCGCGGAAGAAGGAAAAGTGGGTGCATCCAAGAACCACTGCCGCAAAATCGCGCTCGTTTCCTATCTCCTCAGCGAGATATTCACACACGGTCTCTTTATCGAAAACGCCCTGTTCCGCAAAGGCAACAAGCCCGGGAAGCGGCACAAGAGTAGGCTCGGCTCCCGACTTTTCAATAAGATGGTGAAGCTTTTCCCCGGCAATTGTAACAGGGGTAGCACACAACAGAATCTTCTCGTTCGGGTGTGATCTTACTGCAGGCTTAAGCGCAGGCTCCATACCTATTATAGGCAGGTCATACTTTTCTCTGAGATACTCTATAGCGATACTTGTTGCGGTATTGCACGCCACAACCACTGCATCAACTCCATGAGAGGCAAGACAGCTTACTGCTTCGTCAGCATAGCGGATGATCTCTTCGTGAGGCTTTGTTCCGTAAGGCACATGGGCTTCGTCCGCGTAATATATATATTCAGCATCGGGCAGTACCCTACGCGCCGCCGTCATTACAGAAATTCCGCCAACTCCTGAATCGAAAAATCCGATCTTAAGTTTCCCCACAGTCTCACCGCCTTTCATAAAGTGTCCTACATTTGTTATTATAGCGGAATATGAATCCAAAATCAAGTAAATACTGTAAAAGAAGTGATTTTTGGAGTAATTTTATGAACTTTATCAAGCGCTACGGCATTATCTCCATCGGATGCATCGTTTTCGCTTTGGGATTTGCTCTGTTTTTGAGTCCTGCAGAGATCTCCCCTGGCGGTGTATCCGGTATTGTTATATTGATTACGCATTTCTTTCCATCGGCTGACAGCGGTCTGCTCATACTGATGTTCAATGTGCCGCTTCTTATCATCGGAACTGTTCTTCTCGGCGGTAGATTTCTAACAGGAACCGTCTGGGCGACTGTCTTTTCCTCATTATGCATATCCTTCTTTGAATGGTTGATTCCCTCTCCCGTAACTGATGATATTTTTTGCAGTGCTCTGCTTGGGGCAGTTTTTCTTGGGACAGGACTCGCCCTTGTCTTTCGTGAAAACGCCACAACAGGAGGAACTGATATTGCAGTAAGACTCATTCAGAAGCGGATCCCTCACATGAAGACCGGTAACATTTTCCTGATGATCGATTCTGCCGTTGTCATCGCCTCGGGAATCGTTCACCGAGATATCCGCACTGCAACGTACAGTGGCCTTGCTCTTGGGATCAGTATGTTTGTTTTTAACTATATTCTCTATGGCGGGATGAGAGCGAAGCTGCTTATCATTATTGACGACAATGTGTCCTCTCTTCCACATACGCTCATTCGAGAGACAGGGGTAACGATAATCAATGCTCGCGGCGCTTATTCGGGAAATGACAAGTGTGTTCTCATCTGCGCGGTAGACAAAAGAAGATACCCTCTTGTTACGCGAATGATAGCAAGCACCTCTCCAGATGCCATTGTGATAACAGCTCCCGCAGATGGCTTCTCGCACGGACATTCGATAATATAGAATTATGGAGCTCGCACGAAATTTACTCTTGATTTAGCTCTCTCACCGTGGTATAATATTTATGATTATGTAGTATTTTATCAAATCATTACGAGCTACCGAAGGAGGTCAGTCCATGTCGGAATACAGCAAGGAGCAAGTCATTCTGTCCCTAAAGGATATGCAGTCCGAGATAACTGCCATACGCTACTACAGCAACAAACTGTCGTCTCTCAAAAACCAGATCGACACGTCAAGCATAGATAAGTCTGCCTATGACACGGAAAGGGCGAGCCGTCTCACCGCTGAAAAGGAGAATGCTCTTGCATCAGAACGGACAGCTCCTGAGAATAAAAAGAGATTATTTGACATACTGCTCTTTGTTCCTTTTGCTGTTTTCTCTGTCATACTGATGGTAATGCTCTTCCCCGGAAATATTCTTTCTCTTCCCCTTGCCATCATCAACTGGATTTTGCTTGGTTACGGTGTGATTTTCTCGCTCTTCTTGGCGGCAAAAACCACAACAACGCTCGGTCAGGTGTATGACAGTATAGGCATGAGCGGAAAGAATATCCTTTGGGTATCCCTTGGTGTGTCGATCATTGCTTATGCGATAGACGGCATTCTTCGTCCGATCTTCTTTATCGTAGTTTGTCCCATTCTTTTCGGTTTTCTTGTTCTTATGGCAAAAGCAAAGGAAAACAAGAGACTTGCAGCCAGTGCAGCGATGACTGCTCATAACAAGCTTGCAGCTAAGTATGACAGAATGATCACCGAAGCACAACTGCAGGATGCTGACGAGGCGGCTCGTTACGAGGCTGACGTTGAGGCGGAAAGAAGATCCAAGCAGCAAAAGCACGCTCCTGTAATCTCCGAATGTACAAAGGCGCTTTCAAAGCACAAGGCAAAGTTCAACGAGGTTAATATTCTTCCCGCTGAAGTTCTCAAAAAGGATATGGGCGTTGTCGATGCTCTTCTTAAGATATTCGCAAGCGGCGAGGCTGAGACTCTGAATGACGCTCTTGCAATTTGGAAAAAGTCTCTTCTTGCTCGTGAGGATGACTTCGCAAAGATATATGTATCCGCTTCTGTAAGACGTCGCGAAGGTTGGGGTCCCATCAGAAACATGATGTATCTTGACGGAGCAAAGGTCGGAACTGCCGAATCTCCTTATAAGGTTATCAAAGCTGTGCCGGGAACTCATTCCGTATTTGCAAAGGTTCAGCTTAACTACGGCGGGCAGTCTCACTATCCTCAGTCCGCGCCTGTAGAGTTGACACTTCGCGCGGGTGAGACTGTATATGTGAAATTCTTTGTGAGCGGAAGCCCCACAGTACAGTACCGCATCTGCGGCAGTATGGACGAGTTTATGTCCGTACAATAAAAAAACAAAACCGTAGGGCTCCCCTGCGGTTTATTTGCGGAATCGGAATTGATACGATCAACGAGGTCTTGTTATGAATAAAAGTCAAAAAGTGTTATCATACGTCTGGATAGTTGCTGTTGCCATCCTGCTTGCGCTTAATTATCACATCTTCATCGTTCAGAATCACTTTGCTCCCGCAGGTCTGAACGGTATCGCAACAATGGTACAGTACAAAACGGGGTTCAGCATCAGCTATATGTCACTGCTCATTAACATCCCGCTGTCTATTTTTGCGTATTTCTTTATCAAAAAGTCCTTCGCGACAAAGACGCTTCTCTTCACCTTGGTTTATTCCTTTGCGTTTCTGCTTCTGCAGAATTCGGGACTCGAGTTCATTCAGTACAATGCAGACGGGCATGACACCATATACCCTGTTATCATCAGCGGTGTGATCAGCGGTGTTGTTTACGGCATTTGCTTCAAAAACAGTGCATCCACAGGCGGAACAGACGTTGTTGCACGTTACATCAACAAGGTAAAGCCCGACACCAATTTCTTTATCGTTACCTTCTCCCTCAACACAGTTGTTGCTATTTCGTCTCTGTTTGTGTACTCGGAAAGCTCTGTTGACTATAAGCCCGTTGCGCTGTGCATCACTTACTGCTTTATCTCTACGTACGTGGGTAACTACATTATCAAGGGTACTAAAACTGCGTACAAGTTTACTGTTGTTACAACTCATCCCGATGAGATCTCCAAAGAGATATCCGCACTCCTCAAGCACAGCTCAACAAAGGTTACGGCTACCGGTACTTATACCAATACCGAAAAGTGGGTGCTTATCTGTGTTGTAAACAAGCATCAGCTCACAGATTTCCAGAGTATCATTGCAAAGTATGATGATACCTTCTCGTTCTATGAGCTGATAAACGAGACATACGGTAACTTTGTTCATGTGAAATAATAGAGTTTCAAACAATCAACTGACCGGGCAAATGCTCGGTCTTTATTTTATGGTTTGAAATATCCAATAGATCAGTCCGTACACTACTCCCGAGGATATACCGTACAGGATAACAGGTCCTGCGATAGTAAATATCTTTGCTCCGACCCCAAGAATAAAGCCTTCCGTTTTGTTATCAATCGCGGCGGCTGACACAGCATTTGCAAATCCTGTTATTGGAACGAGAGTTCCTCCGCCTGCTCGCTTCGCGATATTATCGAATATGCCAAGTCCCGTAAGCAGTGCTGTAATAAACACAAGCGTGACTGATGTGAGCATGCCAGCATTCTCCTGTGTCGCACCAAGGTACTCGTATGTCTCACGCAGTATCTCTCCAAATGTGCATATTGTACCGCCGATCAAAAATGCCTTCAAACAATCCCCAAAAAGCGGTGACTTCTTCGCTCTGCCATCCACGTATCTTTCGTAAATCTTTCCGTTCATCTATCTTCTCCTTTATGTCTTCAATAATATTTTCCCTTGGATTCACAATATTATTACCGTAACAAATATATTGCAAAATGGGATTGTTTACAATTTATACAGGAAATTGATATGAAATCCAAAAAATTCCATTGTATAATTAATAGTAATCCAAAACACAGAAAGGAATTAATACTATGGCTTTTATTGACGAACTGAAGAAGAGCGCAGTTGACTTTGCAGGTAAAGCAAAGGAAAAGACTACAAAAATCACAGGAATCACAAAGATCAATCTTGCAATCAAGTCTAACGAGAGCAAGCTTGCAGTAGTTTATGAGGAGATGGGTCGCCTGTTCTATCTCGCAGAGCGCGAAGGTCTTGACAACACTGAAGAGATCGCAACCTGCATCATGAAGGCTGACAAGTACAACTCCGATATCGAGCTTGCAAAGCGTGAACTGGCTAAGCTTCGTAAGGTGAAGAACTGCGACGGTTGCGGAAAGGAAATTGACGGTACGTTCGATTTCTGCAATTTCTGCGGTGCAAAGCAGGAAACTCCCGAGCCTGAGGTAGTTGAAGACACAGAACTTTCAGACGACGAAATCACCGAAATCGCTATTGAAGAAGTAGCTGACGAATCCGCCGACGAAGAATAACAAAATAAAATAACGCCGTTCTCTATTGCGGCGTTGTTTTTATACGCTGAGCCAATTTTGAGCTGAAGCATGAAATCACGAGGTAATTATGATTAACATTCTTTTTGACTGCCCGAATATTGATGATTTTTATGAAGAACTGAAGGAATACTTCTCTCCTACTGACAAGGTTGCTGTTGTTGCCTTTTCTTTTTACGATGACTACGTTACCGACGCCGAAATGTGGGAGAAAGTATACGGCAAAGGTGTAGGTAATTGCTATTTTGAAACTGTTGACTCATTCAAGCCTTTTGGTATTCCCGAGGAAAACTTCACGTTCATCAATTATTTCACCGACACGAAGGAATCTGCCGCCGAAAAGATACAAAATGCGGACGTGATCTATTTCACAGGCGGACTCCCCGACAGAATGATGGACAGGATCGAGGAGTTTGAACTTGTTGACGTGATTATGGCACACAAGGGAGTGGTGATCGGTTACAGCGCAGGTGCGGTTATTCAGATGGCGGAATATCACCTCTCACCCGACGACGATTATCCCGAGTTTGGGTACTATCACGGTCTTCCCTTCCTTGACGGATTCTATCTTGAGGTTCACTATGAGCACAAGCCGTGGCAGGACGAGTCCATTCGCCGTGTACCCATTGAGCGAGGCAAGCCGTTGTACGTTCTACACACTCGATGCGGCGGAATAGTCGCACAAAACGGAGAAATCAAGACAATAGGCAAGGTCGACAAATATTGAACACACAAAAACAGAGCCCTACTCAATCGGTAAGGCTCTGTTTGTTTTTTGTGATTAAACGAGAAGATTCTTTTCGGTTTCTGTATCGAAGAAGTGCATAACCTTGCCTTCGAATGTAACGTAGATAGTTGCACCGTAAACAAGGGACTTACGCATATCGTCATCCAGTGTAACTGTGGGGATACGAACGATAAGCTTGTCGCCGTTTTCCTCTACAACGTGGAGGTGAAGCTCACTACCCATCATTTCGTTTACCACGATCTTGCAAGGAATTGCAGCAGGATCATCCTTATCAGCAAGAATGAAATGCTCGGGACGAACGCCGAGGGTAATTTCACGGGAGCCGATCTGCTTCTTCTTAAGCATATCTGCCTTCTTGCCGTTTACTTCGATCTTTGCGCCGTAAGGTGTTACGTAGTACTTACCTTCCTCGCAAACGAGATCGGTCATAAAGGTGTTCATCTTGGGTGCGCCGATAAACTCAGCAACGAACAGGTTATCAGGCATATCGAACACTTCTGTAGGTGTGCCAACCTGCATGATGAAGCCGTCCTTCATGATTACGATACGGTCGCCAAGAGTCATAGCCTCTGTCTGGTCGTGTGTAACGTAAATGAAGGTTGTGTCGATCTTCTGACGGAGCAGGATGATCTCAGCTCTCATCTGGTTTCTGAGCTTTGCGTCCAGGTTGGAGAGAGGTTCGTCCATGAGGAATACCTTGCTGTCGCGTACCATTGCACGGCCGATAGCAACTCTCTGTCTCTGACCGCCGGAAAGAGCGCGAGGCTTTCTTGTGAGGTATTCGGTGATGCCGAGGATCTCAGCAGCCTTTGTTACCTTTTCGTATACTTCATCCTGAGGAACCTTCTTCAGTCTGAGGCTGAATGCCATGTTTTCAAATACTGTGAGGTGAGGATAAAGCGCGTAGTTCTGGAATACCATTGCGATGTCGCGGTCACGGGGCTGAAGGTCGTTTACAACAACACCGTCGATCTCAACTGTACCGTCGGAAATATCTTCAAGACCTGCGATCATACGAAGTGTGGTGGACTTACCGCATCCGGAGGGACCTACGAAAACGATAAACTCCTTGTCGGCGATGTCAAGGTTGAAGTCCTGTACCGCAACCGTGTCCTTGCCGTATATCTTTTTAACATTAGTTAATTTAACACTAGCCATATTATTCTCCTATTATCCTTTTACTGCTCCGCCTGTTACGCCTTCAACATAGTACTTCTGGAGTGCAAGGAAGACTGATACAACAGGAATCGCTACTATAACGCCCGCGGCGCAGAACATAGTGTAATTGGTGTTTACCATTGTTTTTGACAGCCATTCGTACATACCTACTGCCACGCTCATACCGGCACTGTTTTCGTGAATGATATAGCTTGCCAGCATGAAGTCGCCCCAAGGTGCCATAAAGCCCATGAGTACGGTGTAGATGATGATAGGCTTGGAAAGAGGCATGATAACCTTGCGGAATACCTGCCAACGGGTCGCGCCGTCCACTCTCGCTGCTTCATCAAGGCTCTTCGGGATCGTATCAAAGAAGCCCTTTGAAACGTAATATCCCATACCACTCGATGCGCAGTAAACAATGATGAGTCCGACGGGTGCCATATTCATGGTAAGTCCGAAGTCGGAGAATACCTTATAGATGAGGATCATAGTGAGGAATCCCGGGAACATTCCAAGGATCAGCATGAGGTTCATAAGTCCTTTTCTGCCCTTGAATCTGAGACGGGAGAGGACATAGCTCATGGAGAGAACAAAGAATGTCTGGAGAACTGCAGTCGCTACACCCATAATACCCGTGTTGATAAACCATCTGAAGAAATCTGTTTCTTTAAACAGTCTGATGTAGTTATCAAATCCGAATTCACCGGGGATGAATTTACCGTCCATGCCTCGTACGTCAACCTTGAATGATTCAAGTACGATTCCCACAAACGGGAACAGCCATACGAGGGTCATGACGATAAGAAGGATATAAACGACAGTATTACCGAGTCTGCGGCTTGTAGATGCGCTGAGGCTCTTCTGAAGTTGATTCTTGTTTTTCATTACTTATAATCCTCCTCATTTCTTGTTGACGGGATTATGTTGTAAACGATAAGTGAGAGCACTGCTACCACTACGAATACAAGAATACCAATGAGGGATGCCATGTAATACTTACTTTCTGTGCTTCCGAGGGTCATCTTGAATAGCCATGTAATGAGCAAGTCTGTGTGACCTACGGATGCACCGCCGGCAGTACCGATGGCTGTATTGAGGGGGTTACCGCCTGTGAGCAGGTAGATAACGTTGAAGTTGTTAAGGTTACCTACAAAGCTTGTAAGCAGGTACGGGCCCATTACGAACATCATGTAAGGCAGAGTGATCTTTGAGTACTGCTGCCAAGGGCTTGCACCGTCAATACGGGAGGACTCATAAAGATCAGCGGGGATATTCATAAGAATACCTGTTGCCATGAGCATTATGTAAGGAATACCGATCCAGATGTTGATAACGATTACGAGTATCTTTGCAACTATCGGGGAGTCCCAAAGTGAGATGAAGTGGTTCGATGTGAGATACTCGCTTACGGAAGGGATCTGACCGATCAGCTTACCGATAATACCCGAGGAATCAAAGAGCTTGGAAACGTACAGCAGAGATACGAACTGCGGGATCGCGATGGTCATTACAAGCACTGTACGCCAGAACTTCTTGATCTTGATTCCCTTTTTGTTGATCATGATCGCAACGAACATACCAAGGAAGTAGTTGGAGAAGGTTGCGAAGAATGCCCACATGAGAGTCCAGCCGAGAATCTCACCGAAAGCAAGACCGAGACCGCCCTTGCCAAAGTCGAGAAGCTCATTGAAGTGCTCAAGTCCTACCCAGCTGAACAGGTTGGAGTAGCCGTCATGTGCCGCGTCGTAGCTTGTGAAGGCAACGAGCACCATGTAAATGATGGGGAGAACTGTAAACGCCATAATACCGAAGAGAGGTATAGACAGAAGAGTCTTATGGAACTGATCGTCAAGGAGAGATTTGAGGTCGTCCTTGCCGCTTCTGACCTTCTTGCCCTTTTTGGTTATATCAATGCATATTCTGCACTGCTTAACCTGCATACGCCACGTTACAACAAACGCAACGATGAAGATAATGGTTAAGAGGCCGTAAAGCATTACCTTGACAGAGTCGTCACCGGGAACCCACACGTCTGTATCATAAATGGGGTCGTACTTGAACCCACCCTGTACTGTACCGATAGTCGAGCCTGTCTTAAACCAGTTACCCTTTGCAAGCCAATAGAGGCCGCCGCTGGGTACAAGCATATATCCAATAAACACCAGTTCAAATAGCAGGAAGAGTAATCCACGCATAATTTGACCGTAGTAGAAATTTCCGAAACCAAAAATGAAGAACGAAAGCTTAACTGCCCAGTTGCCGTTCTTGAATGTATAACCGATGTCGCAGAATTCGTCCTTTATGCCTATTCCGCAGTTCTTAAGGAACTTTAATATGCCGAGTCCGAGGTTTTTGAACCACAGCGGAATAGCACAGAAGAACAGCTTAAGTTTGTACAAAAAAGCGTCAAACTTATTTAGTTTTAAGTAATCTAAATCGTTTAATCTTTTCATAATCAAAATATAAACTGAGTTTATACTGACTCCTTTTTATATTTTTATAATAAGAAAACATCATCAGCCGACAAACAAGACAGCTTTATCCTTGTACATCGGCTAACAATGCCTTTGATGCCCGAAGACAAGGGGGATTTTTGTCCCCCTATAGCCTTCAGTCAGATGTTATTGAATTATTCTACGGGAATGAGAGTTACAACGCCACCCTGTGCGCCGTCCCATTCGAGCTGTACCTTGTAGTTACCGTCAGCTTCAACAACGATGTTAGCACCGTTGAATTCTACGCCGAAGTTAACTTCCCAAGATGCGCCCTGACGAACCTTGAATTCTTCGCCAGCCTTGAGGGAGAGAACGTCAGATACATATACGCCGGGTTCAACTTCTGTCATAGCAAAGTCAACGTCCCAAGATGTGCCGCAAATACCGCCGATAACGCCCCATGCGTTCTTCTGCTCTTCTGTCATCTGGAAGAGACCGTCGATAGTAGCTGCATAGGATTCGAGAGCTGCCTTAAGATCTGCGTCGCTCTTAGCCGCCTTAGCGTCAGCGCCGAGAACCTTTGCGATATCCCACCAAGAACCGTGGATCTGGCCCTGAGGCTGACCGTAGTTGTTCTGGAGAGCGAGAGCTGCGAGAGAAATGTTAGCCTGAACTGCTTCGGAAGCCTGAGCCTTGAGGTTAGAGGGACCCCATTCAAAGCTTGCGAATCTCTGGTTCTGGCATTCTTCGCCTGTCAGATACTGAGCAAGGAGAGAAAGAACTGCTGCCTTCTTAGCGTCTGTCTGGGGCTTAACACCCATGAGCTTGTTACCTGTGAAGGAGCCGAGGTGGTATTCCTTACCATCAACTGTGAAGGAAGGAAGATCAGTTGCACCGAGGTTAGCACCGAAGTGATCAGCTGCTGCGCCTGCGTTCCAGATACCTGTGATAACAACACCTGCGTCTGTGAAGATGTCAGCGTTGCTGTCGTAGCAAGTGGACTGAGCGAGCTTCTGCATACCCTTCATGGATACGAGACCTTCATCGGAGTTGAATGTATCGTCGATAGCGATGAATTCACCGTCCTGGTTCATTGTCCAGTTGGAGTGACAGCCTGTAGCGAAGAAGAAGGATGCTGTGTACCAAGCATTTTCAAGAGCGTAACGGAACTTAACGCCGTTAGCTTCACAATCCGCGATAATGTCCTCGAGGCTTTCGGGGTTTGTGATGATGCTTGTGTCATAGTACATATAGTAACCGTTGTCGCTTGTCATAGGATAAGCGTAGAGTGTGCCTGCAACGGATGCAGCTGCAACGGAACCTGCGTCATTGTTAGCCTTGATTGTTTCAGTAGCCTTCTGGCCGGGCTGAGCAAGAGCAGCAGCCTGTACGAGACGAGCGAGCTGGTCCTGTGCGAAGCAGTAAATGTCGGGTGCTGTAGCAACGTCAGCAACTACCTTGGAGCCTGCGTCAGCTTCAGTAACGCCTTCGATCTGAGCGTTGATGATGATGCCGGGGTTAGCTGCTTCGAAAGCGTCGATCTGCGCCTGGAACTGTGCAGCAACGCCGTCCATTTCGGATACCCACATTGTGATGTCATATGTACCTGCGAGATCTGCAGTACCTGCATCGGGATTTTCGGGTGTTTCGGGCTTTGTACAAGCCATAAGTGTAGATGCAATCATAACGACTGCAAGAATAAGTGATAAGATCTTGCTCATTTTCATGAACATGCCTCCTAAAAAATTATAATGATACGCCTAATTGCGTATATGTATTGTAACACCAAATGACCGATTTTGTCAATATACATTGATGGTTTTTTATAAAAAATCATCATAATAGCTAAACTAAATTGATTTTTTTATACAAATTACAAAATTAGTTTTCAGCCGAAGTTTTATACTCGTCGAACGCCGGCAATTTCTGTCCGCAGTAGTCGAAAAGGCACTGATTTGCCCATTCGTTTGATGTGGATTTGCCCTCTTCGTGTATGTATTCCTGTCCCGCTACAGATGCCCAGCAGATTCCCTCACCGGGCAGCCAAAGCGGTTCCCAATAGAAAATGCCGCAGATACCGTTTTCCTTCGCTGATGCAAGCAGGTCACGCACAAACTCCGCCTGTCCTCGGGGTGTGAGAGGATATTTTTCGCTGACACCGGGAACATACGCTCTCTCCGAATCGATAACGAGACGTCTTGCCTCACCGCCCAGCGAGTATGCCTCGGACGTAAAGCCGTAGCCCATCTCCATTATCATGATATCCTTGCCGAAATGTCTGCAGTCACGGAGATTATCGAACAGTTCCTCGGGTGTGCCGTGCCAATATGGGTAATATGACGCGCCGATGATATCGTAGTCGATACCGTGGCTCTCCATATTGGAGTAGAACTCCTGATACACCGCCTTATCGTTGCTTCGCTCAAGGTGCAGTATGATCTTCGCCTCGGGTGTCACTTCCCTGCACGCTCTGCATCCCGCTTCTATGAGTCGGCAGAAATTGTCGTAGTTTCCCCGCTCTCCGTTGTCATTTTCAAGCTTACCGAGAGGCCAGAGTATGCCGTTTGTTATCTCGTTTCCAACCTGAATAAGCTCCGGTGCAACGCCTTCACCGTTTGCAACAGTAAGACAGTGGCGTGTAAACTCATATACTGCCTCAGCCATTCTGTCTATATCATATTCCGTCCACGCCTTCGGTATGAACTGTTTCCCCGGATCTGCCCAGAAATCGCTGTAATGCAAATCCATTAGAATGCGGTATCCCTTGCTCTTTGCCAGCTTGGCAAGTCGAACGTAGTTACCCAAGTCGCAGTTTCCCGCAAGGTACGGCTCACCGTTTTCGCTTTTGGGGTCGTTCCACACTCTGATTCGCATGAAATCCACTCCGTTTTTGACAAAAGCGTCAAGCGGATCTATCTCACGCTCTCCGTCGTAAAACTTTGCCCCGTGTTCAAGCTCTTCAAGGTAGGTGGACACGTCAATTCCGAGAATCATTGTTCTCCTCCCTTGTGCGGTGCGAATGTTATAGGCTCGTTGTCCTCACCAAAGTCCACAACACGCAGCTTCATCGCACGGTAACGGTATCTTGCCGCCTCGTTCAGTCGGAGTACGTCTTCCTCTTTTCCGGTAAATCCGCAGCGGAGGCAGTAGTATTCTCCCTTGTCCTCGTCGTAGAACATATCAATGTCGATATCTCTCATAAAGCACGAGGGACAGCGGAAGTTCAGTTTGCCTTTTGTAGCCTGAGCCATGTTTTTACTCCTCCTTTGCTAATCGTTTTGCTAAGTCCGAGATGGTAAACGGGAGAGAACGCTATTCCCTCTTCTACGTACGCTGTATCACATTCTCCGCCCATCTCAACCGTAGTCATTACATCGGGAATGTTGACGTACGCACGACACGCGTTATCCTTGACTATCTTTTTACCGTGGTAGGAGAACTGCATCTCGTCTCCGTCAACTCCGAGAGTCAGCTTTGTCATGTCCGCCTGATATTCAGTCGTGCCGAACGCTCCCGTGAAGTATTCGTTGAATGTAACCTGCTCGTCTCCGATATCGCTTAAAATGATTCTTTCTGTTATCACCTCGCCCGTTCCGTCAAGAATGGTGAACACAGACTGAATTTCAACATCAAGTCCACCGAGAGTGAGTGTAACGGGGTTGGTTGTCAGCTTTACACCGCCCTCTATACGCTCAAACTTCGCCATTGTTCTCGTGAGGCAAAGGTCTGTTGTTTCGCCACGGCAGGCAACCTTACATGAACGAACAGTACCTGCACCTGCGTAATGAGTAAAGTAGCCTGCGCGGTAGTTGATCTGAATAAGGTAGGGGTAAGATGCGTCATAAACGTTATCCGTGCCGATACCTGTTTCCTGAGGAATACGGGCAATATACGGACGAAGGTCTATCATTGCGCCGCCTTGGTTGAAGTCAAAGCAGGTTCTCATAGCAGGATCGGCGTACCAGAAGTATTCTTTATTGCTTCCGTAAAGTATATCCTTCCATAAAGCACACTCGCCGCGGTTGTAATCGGTATGGCAGCTTCTGTAGTAGTCCGCGAACTCGCTCATTGTCATGTCCACAAGCTTGCCCTCTGCCTTGAGTTTGCCGTAATACTTCATGCCGTCGTCGTATGACTTTGCAAGAAGCTCGTAGGGTGCTTCCCAACGTCCGCGCTTGTTGAGCCAACCGGGTCCCACGAACATCATATTATAGCTGTAACCGTCGTTGTATTTTGCCAGATGACGGTACTGGTCGATGAGATTATAGAGGTAGGGGTACTCATACTCACCGTTATCGGTATAGTAGATCATACCGCGGAGCACGTTTTGCGGGTGTGTGCCGAAATTTGAGCCGTTTCCGTCAAAGCACGCTAAAAGGTCTCGTGACAGATGAGGGATGGCAACGATTCCCGAGTCGTCCTCAGCAGATGATGCGGGACAGTGAGAATTTACCTTGGAGGGTATCCAGGGATTCCACGGGCCGCCGTCCATGAAGGTGTACCAGGAGTTGTTGCAGGTGTGATAAGCCTTCGGACCTTCTTCCCAGCAGGTTGCTACAGCGCATTTTACCGAGGGATACTTCTTTTTTATGTAGTTTATTGTGTATGCATCAAGGAAGTAGCTGCTGGTTGACTCCGGATAGAAGCCGAATTTATCATAGAACTTGCCGAATACGTCGTCGATGATCTCTTCCTTGGTCTTGTCATCGAACATCCATATGCAGAAGTCCTCTGTCTTGTACTTTTCCTTAAATTCGGGACACGGCAAGCCGAGCAGAGAGAGTCCGATCTCGTCCCCGTACTTCTCGTGTTCCTCCTTCGCCTGTTCAACGATCACATCGGAGAAAAGTGATGCGTAAGTGATCTGAATAGTTGTTTTAAGTCCATATTTATGGGCGCAGTCCTGTTGGAATCTGAAAATGTCTATCGACTCATCTCTGACGCCCTTTCCCTTACCCAGCGCTCGCTCCGCATACTCGGGAGAAAGCTCCGGGCGGTGAATTATATTTACAACAAATTTGTTTTCCATATAGTTTTCGCTTTCCTTACTTAAGAATTACGCTCGTCTGTGGTCCAATAGTAAGCATTGTGCCGTTCAGCTTTGCGCTTCCGACTCCAATACAGTCAGCAAGCTCCGTGAAGCTGTATCCGCCAAGTCCCGTGCATTTTGAAAGGTCAACAGTTATCTCATTTGTTGAGTTATTGTGGAACAGTCCGATGGTCTCGCCGTTGTAGTCGATTCGGAAGCCGCCCACGTTCTTCTCCCCACAGCTGACAGCCGTATATTCGCCTCGTGCTATTGCCGGATATTTATGGCGAATGGAGATAAGCTTGCAGTAGTAATTGTATAGGCTGTTTTCGTCCTCTGTCTGTGACTTTACGGTTGTGGTTATCTGCTTAGACTGGGGATAAGTTGATCCCACAGGGTCTTTGATAGTGTTTCCGTCTCCCCACAGCATAGCAAGTCTGCGATTTGCGTCGGTGCTCTCACTTCCTCTTGAGCCTCTCATTCCGATCTCCTCACCGTAATAGATGACGGGTGAGCCTGGAGAAAGCAGGTACAGATTTGCCGCCATTTTCATGTTGTTTTCCGTGATAAATGAGCCGGCAATTCTGTCCATATCGTGGTTAGACAAAAATGACATCATCATACCCTCGGGGTACTTCTCTGCAATTCTGTCCTGCAGTCCTTCGATATAGTTGGTGTATTTTGATATTGCAGTTCCCTTTGCGGCACTTGCAACCACACCCTCTGCTTGTGCTACTGCAAAATTGAAGCAGTTAAGTCCGGCGGTATAGTAGTCAAGTATTTCAGTCTCCCCTGACCAGCACTCACCTACGCAGTAGATATCGGGGTCGATTGCCCGAAGCTCTTCCATGTACCGCTTCCAGAATTCAACGCTTCTGTTTGTGTCGCCGTAGTATATGTACTTGACTGCGTCAAATCTGAATCCGTCAACGCCGAGATCAAGATAATATTTTGCAATATCAAGCACTGCCTGTCTTACCTCGGGATTGTCAAAGTTGAGTTCAGGCATCCCGCCGTCAAAGTTGCACTCATACCAGCAGTCAACGCCCGCAATCTTCTGATACTGCACGCCACCCTGCTTTTCGGAAGTCGTTACGCAGGAGTAGAAGTCGTAGTAGGGGTTTTCGGTATCTCCGCTAATTCGTGCTTCCTTGAACTGAACAAACCACTCGTGCTTGTTGGACGTGTGGTTGATTGCAAGGTCAAGGATAAGCTTTACATTTCGCTCGTGGCAAAGGTCAATAAGCTCCTTAAGGTCACTTTCCTCGCCGAATCGCCAGTCGATCTGATAGTAATTCGATGCGTCGTATTTATGGTATGACGGAGAGGAGAAAATGGGGGATAGCCAGATTCCCTGCACTCCGAGGCTCTTTCCTGAATTGATATTTCCGTCGTTCAGGTAATCCATTTGGTTGATGATACCGCGAATATCACCTATTCCATCTCCATTTGAATCGGAAAACGAGCCTACGAATATCTGGTAAAAGGTTCTGTAATTGTCATCTATAGGGTCAACCATGGGCGGTTGCTCCTTTTTTGCACATCCTGTCAGTGTAAGTGCGGAAATTAGCATAACAACTGACAAGAGTAAAGCGATTTTTTTCATAATACGTGTTGTTTATTCCTTTACTGAATTGAGCATAGCGTCGTCGATCTTGCCCCAGGCATTGGGTCCGCCGCACTTGACGTAGATGCCAACGGTGATCTCCTCGCCCTCGGTGTATTCGATGTCTTCAATCACGGCTGTATGCCACTCGTTGTAGACTGTGATCGTTGTCTCGGCTGTGTATTTGATCTCGCCGTTGATCTTGACGTAGGAGTAGATATCGCACTCTCCGCCGTCTCCACCCATAATCGAGATGGAGTAGGTGTATTTGCCTGTTTTCAGCCCGTCAACCTTTTGCTCAAGAGTGAATTCAACCGAGTTTGCCGCCGCACCCCAGAAGTGGTAGTGGAATGTGCCTGTGAGGGAGTCTGTAACCTTGTTCTCAATCTTGAATTCATCAAATTTGCCGATAGGAGTTGCAGTCCAGCCGGTCTCGCCGTCCTCAAAGCTCCAGTTTCGGAGGTAGTTGTACTCCACCATTGAAACATAGCAATGAGCAGTCATGCCCCCTGCCGTGCCGAGTATATCATATTTCGCAACGCCGCCTGCCTTCATGGCGTCATAGTTAATGTTGTGCCATTCTACGGGGATTGCCTGTCTCGAGTTATCGCTCATTATGGCGTTCACTGTCTCAGGGAGTACAATGTCACCGTTCAAGTCGATCATAAGGTTTACGTCTTCCAAGGCGTCCGCTGTCACTGCAACCGTGTTACCCTCTCTAAGCAGAGCAAACACCTTGAGCGACTCTATTGCGTGACCGTCTCTATCGAAGAACGCCTGGTTATCCACAGAGCATCCGCCGTACCACTGGCCTGCGTCATCGGGATCGTATTCGGAAGCGTAGCTTGTTGCCCAACCGGAACCGTGCTTTTCCCAGAGTGTAGAATTCTCTTCCCAGCTTGATCCGCCGGCGGAGATCCATGTACCTTCCCAATAGAACACGCCTATTCCGTTTGTGGTTTTGTTCACAACAGTATCAACAACATTACGCACAAGGTTTGCCTGTCCTTGAGGTGTAAACGGGTAGTCCTTAACTATTCCCCCGCCCTCTCCGACAGTGTTGCCGTAGAAATCGGTGTCCTCTGCAGTGAATGCGTACGAGGTTTCGGCTACCATCACCTTTTTGCCGTATGTTTCTGCGATGTCGGACAAAATTGATGCAAGGTTGTCAAGCGTTCCGTGCCAGAATGGATAGTAAGACGAAGCAAATACGTCGTAATCCACCCCGTAATACTCAAGATTCTTGCTGTAGCTGACGTAGCTCTCGGTTTTCTCGGGATTTGCAAAGTGAACTGCCACAAGGGCATTCGGGCAGACCTCCCTCACAGCTTTAGAGCCTGCGGACATAAGCTGCATGATCTTCTGCCATCCGCCAAGTGAGCTGCTGTTCTCTCCGCACATTGCTCCGTTTGTCTCGTTGCCTATCTGCACCATGCCCACATCTACCCCCGAATTAACGAGGGTAGTGAGACAATCTTTTGTATACTGATAAAGCGCTTCGGATTTTTCGTCAATACTCATTCCGCGCCAGGCCTTGGGAGTCATCTGTTTTCCCGGATCTGCCCAAAAATCGGAATAGTGGAAGTTGACAAGCAGCTTCATTCCGTACTGTGTCGCACGCTTGCCTATCTCGATTGCGTTATCAAGATCGCAATTTCCGCCGCCGTAGCCGTTACCGTTCTTGTCATATGGATCGTTCCAGATGCGCACACGGATATAGTTTATGCCGTTTTCGGCAAGAATCTCGTACACGTCCTTTTCGTTGCCGTCAAAGTCGTAATACTTCACTCCGCCCGCTTCAAGTGACGGTACACAGGATGCGTCCATGCCGAGAATAAAGTCATCGGGTAAATTTTCTACCTTTTCGACGTAGAGAGTGCTTGAGGTAACGTTTGTGTCGGTCACGTTCGGTCTCCAGTCGCTAACTTTCTTTTGCTTTGCGCAGGAAGAAAGAACAGAGGCAACACACAACCCTGCAAGGACTGCCGACATTATCTTTTTGAAGCTATTCATATTGTTCTCCGTTTATGGTGGCTGTGCCAAAATATTTACGGGGATACTGTCAGATCAATTTGAGCCTCTCTCGCCGCCTGCTATTACAACGCTGTTCACGTAGACCTTAATGCCGATTGCAGGGAGAGATACCTTTCCGCCCTCAACTGCAAGAACTTCACTTCCTGCTCTTTCACGGTCAGCGATAAGGTTCCACTCACTGTCAAGCTCGTATGTTAGATCTGTATTGATCGGGTTAATGAGCACAAGCGCAATTCCGCTGTTATTGTTATCCTTGATAGTCACAGCAAGTGCGCCACCTGCAAATTCTTCGTACTCTATTGTTACATCAAGATCAGAGAAGATATCATACGCCTTGCGCATCTCGATAAGTCCCTTGTAGTAGAGCATGGTCTCGTATTCACGGCTACCGTCATAGAGAACGTCCCACTTGATATTGTTGATAGCATCACTTGACTTATAGCTGTTCTCGTCTCCATCCTTTGTGCGAAGCATTTCTTCACCTGCCTGCCAGAACGGAGTACCGCGGGATACCATAATGATAGCCGCACCGAGATTGTTCATTCTGTTTCTTGCGTCATCGGAATCATTGGGGTTGGAGAGAAGCAGCTTATCCCACAGAGTATTGTTGTCATGTGCGCTCATGTAGTTGATGACCATTGCATTGTCAACAGTCCATCCCTGTCCAACGCCAACACCGCCCTTTATACCGAACATGATCTTGGCTGCTGTGCCCTTTGGTGAGCCGCTGATATAACCCTTTGCTGTCTTTTCAAACACGCTTCCCTTCAGTCCGTCGCGGGTTGCGTCATTGAATACCGCAACAGATCCGATAGCATCACCCGTAGGTGTGATCTGGCTGATATTGCCCTGATTTGCCTGTGCACTTCCGTCGATGGTTGCGCCCATTGTCCAGCCTTCGCCGTAAATCACAGCTTCGGGGTTGATAGTATGGACTGCGCTCTCAACTTCAGCCATGGTTTCAAGATCGTGGAGTCCCATGAGGTCAAATCTGAGTCCGTCAAGATCGTATTCCTCTACCCAGTATGAGGTGGAGTCAACCATAAACTTACCGAACATATATCTTTCTGAGGCAGTATCGTTACCGCATCCGCTGGCTGAGGTGTTCGCGCCTGTGTTGGTATATCTGTAGTAATAGTAAGGAACGATTCTGTTAAAGGAGCTGTTTCCGTCGTATGTGTGGTTGTACACAACGTCCATGATAACGCCGATTCCCGCTTCATGGAGAGACTTTACCATTTCCTTGTATTCTCTAATTCTTACTTCACCGTTAAACGGATCGGTTGAGTAGCTTCCCTCGGGAACGTTGTAGTTCTTCGGGTCGTATCCCCAGTTGAATTCCCCGTTCGGATTGGATTCGTCAACCGTTGCATAGTCATAAACAGGAAGGAGGTGAACGTGAGTAATGCCAAGCTCCTTGAGATAGTCAACGCCCACGGGGATTCCGTGCTCGTTTACAAGTCCCTTTTCGGTGAACGCAAGGTATTTGCCCTTGTACTGGGAAGATTCGATCTTATTTGAGAAGTCACGAACGTGTACCTCCCAGATAATAGCGTCGGAATAGTTCTCAATTCCTGTTTTGAAGTCTTCGCTCTTCCATCCATCGGGGTTTGTGAGAGAAAGATCAACGACCATGCCGCGGTTGCCATTCACACCTGCCGCCTTTGCATAAGGGTCAACGGCTTCCTGTGTACCAACGGATGTGGTAACGGTATAGGTATAGTACGTTCCGTGACCGCACTCTTCGGTATATGACCACACGCCGCGATCTCCCTTTACCATCTCCACAGTCTTGTAGGCGTCAACTCCGTCCCCTGCTGTGAACAGGTTGAGAAGCACCTTTGATGCTGTAGGCGCCCATACCTTGAATGTCGTAGTATCGCCATTTATCACAGCACCGAGATCGTCACCGTCGTAATGGTAATTCTCAGCAAAATAATCGCTGTCGAATATAGCAGTGGGAATAACGCTCTTTGAGCCATAGCCCTCGATCTCAACTCGATAGTTGCCTGCCATATTCAGAGGCTCTGCAAGTGTGATAGTGCCTTTTGCAACTTCCATATTGAGGGACGAGATGCTTACGATCTCAATTTCACGGTCTCCCTCGTACACCTTAATCTTGGAAGGATCGGTGATATTGGCCTTAGGCGAGATTCTGTATTCGATCTGATACTCATCAATCATTCCCGCTATTGTAAATTCCTTTAACATATAGAGAGTTTTTCCTCCATCATTACTCTTGTACTGTTCTGCTTCGCCTGTTTTCAGGTAAACAAAGGTCTCCTTGCCTTCAATAAACGCAAATCTGTCGGGCTCGTAGTCCTTTGTCGCACTTCCCCAGGATGTTCCGCCGGGATCAGAGCAGTTCTTGCGGACAATAAAGCCAAGCTCGGTTACTCCCTCAGGCACGTTTACCACAGCCTTTGCGCCGTATTCACATTCGTGGAACAGATATCCCTTGCCGGCAACATCTCCCCACCATGCCCAAACGTCACAGTTTTCATATGTATCATTGTGGTTCCAATAGAACGTTACCTGGTTAT